>JADKJE010000009.1 GCA_016722515.1 Alphaproteobacteria bacterium | reverse complement strand
CTAATCGGGGATGTTGTTGATTATATGAATTCTCCAAAGATTAAAGATATGGTGGTCGATATAGAATGCATAGACTGTTCAGATATTGCATCAAGTTTGTTAAAGATGGCAAACGGAAAGGGATATATTATTGAGGTTACGTCTACAGGTAAAACGCCACTAATATTATATGAAAATGGCGAGATATCGGATGTTGTTAACGATCCATTTGAGTTATCATGAAGTAACCACAGATGGTCAATATGTCCATGGTCCTAGAACATCTGTTAAACCAATACCTTACGGTGATTGGTTAAAGCAAATAAAAGGGCTTAATCCAAAAGGTGTTAATATCAAAGTAAAGTAAGTGGGAGATGATTATGTCAGATAATGATTTATCGTTATTAGGAAAAGTTATATCAAGTTTTGGACAATTTGAATGGAGACGAGGGGGTTCAGTGGATCCCAATTGGCAAAAAAGACATCCCGAACGAAACTATAATTCTTATCCATATTTTTTCTCATGGCGATATAAAAATCCTAACCCATTGATAGATCAAGCAATTATTGATGCCGTTGAAAGTTTTAGAGGTAATGTGAAGTGGCATGTTTTACACAAACATAGAGATTTAGGCGGAACGAATTGGTGCATAGAACCAAGAAAAGCATGAGTATAAAAGAAGGAAAGAATATGGCTTCACCTGGGCTTGATGGACGATATGCTAGCTCCCGATGTTACATCGCAAAATACGAACAGAATGGGGGAATTGGCGGAATCCAGATATTCCCGATTTAGCAAAACATATTGAAGAGTACGTCACAAAAAAATGCAGTGATATATTGAGAAAATTATGAACGAATAAGCTAGAGGATATTCTCGACAAAGGACAAAATTTAGATATCGTTAGTCCATGGAACGAATCAGGTTATTACTGCATACCCAGGAAACGGATTGCCAACCCCTAAAGGTCCCAAATCATGATGAATAATGACTGTGCAAAAATTAGAGAAGTCCGTCCTGTTTGTAGACAAGGACGCCTATTAATTGCTATTGAGAATACATCTCCGGTTCATTTTTTTGGTTTCGCGATCAACACCGCGTTGGGTAAGCTCTCAAAAACCATCTTTCATGCCTCGTTCAAGCTACCAGCATCAGGGAAAGATATAACCATATTTAACCACTTATCTGCAGATCAAAAAAAGTTGATCAATCTCTAAAACTCGTTTCGGGTGTCCCATTGACGAAGACAGGAAAAAGCAGCCGCCGCAGCTCCCGTAACGGTGACGGGTTCAACCATATTCCAGCCCTTTTTAGGATTATACTGGAGTAGGTATACCATTTCATTGTGACAATTCTATGACAAATTTGGGAATGTGCAAAAATCACTAGCATGATCTGTGCAATTAAAAATTAATCCGCACTTCAAGGAATTATTATTTCAAATAATATCAAAATCCCACACACTAACCTGACTAACCTGAAGAAGCGTCAACGAATTTCCACCACCTAAATTAAACACAGCATTTCCATCTTGATAACTCAACGCAGCCATGGCTGCAGCTTCAGTTGAATAGATAGCAGATGAAAATTGCATTAAGTCACCACCCTCAAGCCCCGCACCTTCAAAATCATTAATAGTATCGGTTCCTATATCGGTAGAAAGCAAAAACTGGAAGAGGTCATTGCCCGCATCACCCCATAAAGAGTCACTATGTTTATCACCTAAAATTGTATCGTTACCCTCTCCAGCATGAATACTGTCATTATTTTGACCACCTTGAATCAAATCACTACCACTTCCTCCGATAATGACATCATTGCCGGCATTTCCCTGCAATGAATCGTTATCTTCACCACCGTCTAAGGTATCATTTTCTGTTCCACCCGTAATGATGTCAATGCCAGTTCCGCCTATTAGGGTATCGGCTCCTGAGGCACCATTAATAGTATCATTTCCTCCTCTGCCGTCAAAATTATCATTCCCTGCAGTACCATTATAGAGGTCATTAGTGGAAGGTTCTTCGGCTATAGTCAGCGTGAATGTCGTTGAAATTTGGCTATGCGGATCATTAGCTGTTAATGTAATGGATATAGATCCTGCGTCATGTACTCCTGGAGTACCACTAAATGTCCGGTTTGCTGAATCAAATACGAACCATGCTGGCAAGGGACTACCACCTGCTTGGGTTGCCGTATACGTGAGCACATCCTGATCTGCATCAATAAATAAATCAGCACCAAACGTATAAGTAAATGGATCACCTTCTATTGCCGATAATACACCAATGGTGCCATTCACCTCAGGAGCATGATTAATAAGCTCATGATTATATTCACCCACGGTCAAATCAAATATTGTGAATGTAGTCCGCTCCCCATCATTTGCTACGAGCTTAATCGAAAGCAACGCTGTATCTTCCACGGATGCTATTCCAGAAAAACTCAGTGAATTTGGATTAAAAACAAGCCATGAAGGCAATGGATCACCATTACTTAATACAGCCGTATACGTAAGTGGGATCCCTTCTGGATCAACAAATAAATGGTCTGAAACCGCAAAATTATACTCAAGCCCAATATCTGCATGACTTGATTCTATCTCACCTGTCAGGATTGGAGCTTTATTATAATTCAAAATATCAAGCACAACTGTACCTGTATCATTATGCCCTGCACCATCTGTAATCGTATAGGTGAAACTATCCTGACCCACAAAACCGGCTTCTGGCGTATAACGATACCCTCCATCTGACTGCTGAATCAAGGTTCCGTGCCCAGGTAATGAAGACAAGGCTGAAAATATAATAGTGCCGCCACCTGCAATAGCATCATTTGCGATTAAATTTTCTGATTTAAAATCATAAACTTCGTCTTTAATGACTTCAATATGATCATCATATGCGGTGATAGGCGGCGGTGCGAATATGAAATCACCGCTATTGCATTGCGCCGGTACGATACCAATAACCGTTAATTGGTGTTGAGTTCCTTGGTGCGTTAGGGAAATAAGTGAGGAAGCCACCATTGAACTTTGGCCGTTTACGGTTAGCTGCACACTTGTCGCTGTTATCTGTAGATCCTGAATACCTCTCACTTCAGTAAATTGCTGTAAATCAATTTGTTCAAGTGAGTTATTAATATCAAAATCTTTAATAAAACGCGTACCAACGGCATCAGCGGCAAGACTGGATAAAACAAAAAGATCATTACCACTTCCGCCTTCTGCACCATCCTGGTCGCCAATGACTAATATATCATCTCCACTATTTCCAACAAGCTGATCCATACCTCCATTTCCAACGATACTATCATTTCCAGCCCCACCATCTAAGGAATCATTACCGTCTTTTCCCCATAATGTATCATTGCCATCTTCACCAAAAAGCAGGTCATTATCCAGACCACCATAAAGCACATCATTTCCCGCGCCTGCATATACAATATCAGCCCCAGATTCACCTCTTATTTCATCATTGCCTAAACTTCCATACATGGTATCTGCATCAATGCCGCCATAAATCGTATCATTGCCCGCAGAACCATAGAGTAAGTCTCTACCGGCATCCCCTTGAATCCAGTCATTACCGCCTAGCGTTGAATTGCTATCAGGCTCGCCTGACATAACATCATTGCCATCACCACCATAAAGGCTGTCATTCCCATAACTGCCACCCATGACATCATCCCCTGCATCGCCATAAAGGATATTAGTACCTGTCGTTAATATGGAATAATCATCATCACCAACTAAAACGTCATTGCCATCACCGCCATGAATTTCATCATTATCAGTGTTGCCATAAATCGTATCATTGCCTACACCGCCCCAGATTAGGTCATTTCCAGCGCCACCCGCTACGCTGTCGGCGCCATCTTCCCCGTAGATCGTATCATTGCCACCTATGGGTGCCAAATCATCCAAATCACCGCCTAATGTATCATTACCTGTTCCCCCATAAATAATGTCGCTGCTATTTCCTCCCAGTAAGTAATCATTCCCTGCAAGGCCGTATAAAATCCGGCTTGAATTACCTTGCCAAGCAAAGTTGTCATTTCCGCTTGTGCCACTATAAGATGGATAAAGTGGCACATCACTGGCAAATTCAAAATGCGCCGCCGTCAATTTCGACAGTGTCACATTTTTTAAAAGCAGTTTTTGATTATCGGGTAACTGAATAAGCGTATCGCTTCCCTGTTGGGTTTTAGTAAGCGTAGCAAAGCTTAACCCTGTATACCCTTCCAGTATGATTTTTTCTCCTGATTGCGTTACAGAAAAATCGGTAATAACATCGGTTTGTCCCGCCTCTTTCTGAATCACAAAACCATCGATTCCTGCACCTCCCGTAAGCGTGTCTGCACCTAAACTTCCAATTAAGGTATCATTACCCTGGTCACCACTGAGACTATCATTTCCCCTGCCGCTAAAAAGTAGATTATTGGATGTATTCCCAGTAATCGTATCATTTCCATCCCCCGTATAGGCATGTTCAATCACAGACGAACTGCTAATTGTAAAACTCATATTTCCCAACTGGGAAAGAGCCGATTTATTCAGGTTAACGGATACATTCTTAGAAATAGCGGCCGTATTAATATTATCCTCTCCGGTTGTATCCGTAATCGTAACCGAACCGCTGCCTTCATTCGTAAACACATAGGTGTCATGGTTATCGATGGGTTTACCATAGGCTTTAAATTGCCAATCATGCAGGACGCCAACATCATTACCCGCCGCATCTGTAATTTCTAACTTCCATGTACCGGCACTTTTCTCTCCCCTAAATTGCTGGCTTGAAAAAGTGAAATGAAGTTCATCATCCGTCAAACCCTTATCGGTTGCTGCACTTCCTGGAACTTTACCTGGCCGGTCTGCCAGGACACTTCGGGTACCACTAGGCGAAATTAACGTAATCACTAAATCACCCATATTGGTATGATCAATATTGACGGTCAATTCAACTGCTTCTATTTCAACTCCTTTGGAGATATTTAAAGTGGAAGTAACGGTTCTATTGTCTTGAATTGCCATTTGTGGTGTAAGCGATCCTGTGGCCGCATCATAATTAGGCGCGGCATTGACTTCCGTCCAGGTTTCAGCAAGGCGTACGGCTGCCAATGCGTCAACTTCACCATAGCCATAGTCTTTACTGAAATGCATACCACCACCATTCCAGTTAGCCGCTTTATTCGTCATCCAAACTGTATTAGGGTCATTTACTTTTTTAGCGGTTAGCGCCAGGATATCCTGCACATCCCTGAAACCAAGATTTGGATTAGCTTCCAGCATCAGCGCAACAATGCCAGAAACAATAGGAGCCGCGAATGACGTTCCCTCAGCTACTTGATAATCGCTGCCAAAGGTGGAACCATTTGCATTTTCAAGCAATTGCCCTGTCGAAGTTATATGCGACCCAGGCGCTGAAATAAGAATCGATGATCCGGGAGATGAAAAGGGCGAAACAGGTTTTTCCAGTGAACCAATATCTGCATTTTTATTCACCGCTCCTACAGTAATCGAGAACGGTGAATTCGTAAGGTTGGAATAATTGGAATTTCCGCCCTCTGCCCGGTCATTACCGGCACTCACAATATTAATCAAACCCAAACCGTTGCGGCCATTCACCGCCATATAGGTATTTATTTCATCAAAATTATAGTCCGTAAAATTATTAACGGTAAATATCCCGTCAAATCCCCAACTGTTATTCACAATATCGTATTTTAAATAATCTTCAGCCGTTGTTTCTCCAGGAATAAACTGTTCTGTGCCTAATTTTGCATCATAGGCAACACCTACTCCACCTTCCAGGTTCTTTTCAGCAGCAATGATGCCAGCCACCATGGTTCCATGTGTATTTATTTCGCTTGGTTCATACGTACGGTTTTTTGAATCCGTTACTATATTGGCATCTAAATCCGGATGGGTAACATCAACAAAATCCGCTTCCATCACCCCAATCTCTACTCCTTTTCCCGTATAGTCTTTCCATACGGGAATGATATTTGCTTCCGTCAAATACCATTCTTTCATAAAAAGCGGATCATGCGGCATATTGGGTGTTCGCAGCGTAACAAAGCCTTTCATCGTTTCTTGTTGCGTGCTAGCGGATGTTAAATAGACAAGAGCTTGATTATTAGCGCTGTCTGCCACCACATATTTAAATGACATAACGCCATTATAACCTGCCTGCGGCGTAAATATCACATTACCACTGTTTAGGGTTGCCGTACCACCAAGTACATCAGTGATCTGCGTGATATGGAGTACATCATGCTGAAAATCAACATCATTTCCCAGTAATTGCGAAGCCGTAATCGTATAAGAGCTGCTGGTGCCGTTAATATCGATCATATCTGCTTCCGGCATGGGAGCTGCCATCGTAATGGAAATACTGTCGACATTCTTAAAGCTTAGTTTTTCAATATTCGTAAGCAGTGCCGTGCCGTCACCATCACTGCGTTTATCCGATACCAACGTACCTTCTGCTAACGTTTGAAACGTATAATCAGAAACATTACCTGAGAATTGCGCCGTATCGGTTCCCTCACTACCATCGATAGTATCATCACCTTTTTCGCCTATGAGGATGTCATTGCCTTTACCACCTACCAAGGAATCGGCGTCTTGACCACCATCGAGGTAGTCATTGCCATCACCACCCAGCAGAATATCTTTCCCTTTATGACCACGCATCAAATCATCGCCAAAGCTTCCATCTAATAAATCTTCACCATCTTCACCGGATAAAACATCATCCGCGCCCCCACCCGTGATTAAGTCATTGCCAAATCCACCGCTAATAAACTGGTTTGTATGGCCATTACCAATAATGACATCATTCCCATCTCCACCTTGAACCGCTTCAATATTTGCTTTGTTCAGATCGAAGAAAACTCCTTTGCTATCAACAAGTTGAACGACATCAAACCCCTCTCCACCATCAATATTATCCTGAATATCATGGGAATCAATGATTAGAAAATCATTGCCTGCACCACCCTCTAATGTATCACTTCCTAAAGCACCAATCAGCCAATTGCTGCCCGCGTCTCCTATTAATTCATCATTTCCGCCACCACCGTAGATATTAGTAACTCCCTCCAAGGCAGTCTCTACTCTTGCACCCGCATCATTTCCGATCACAAAACTTTTAAAGCCACTTTCATCAGACATTTTCCAGCCTTCACCATCCAACTGCCATTCATAT
The DNA here is from genome assembly GCA_016722515.1 of Alphaproteobacteria bacterium. Lineage (NCBI taxonomy): Bacteria > Pseudomonadati > Pseudomonadota > Alphaproteobacteria > Alphaproteobacteria bacterium. The sequence continues at coordinate 59,500 of JADKJE010000009.1, read as the reverse complement.
CCATCAGGATTTGCAATGAATCCGATAGAATAAGCCTGCCGCTCCTGGCCGCTTGCAAGTGTATAAACACCCTTAGCTTGGATATTATTACCTTCCAACACTTCACCATCCGTTACCTCGTGTGTTGTGTTAATACTCACGACCCCTAGTTCAGTCAGTGTTTTCAATTCGCCCTGATCTGTTAAACCATCATGATTGGCATCAACCCATACTCGCAATTGTTGATAGGCACTGTCGCGGTTATCAATCTTGCCATCATGGTTGCCGTCAAGCGTAGCGAGTGCCTCAAATCCATTGTGTACACCACTGGTATAATGTTCCGATAGCATTTCTGATATATCATTAATCTTGCCATCGCCGTTTTTATCCATAACCACAATACCATCGCCACCCGTGACCCAACCGGTTAACTCCTGGTGTGAATCGCTATCAATATTAAATAAAACCGGGTTTTCTTGAAAACTAGTCAACTCAATCCCATTCCCATCCAAATCCAAAATAAGAGGATCAATATTCACAAGTGTGATCGATGTATTATGGTTGCTGTCTATACGGGCAAAACTTGCTGCCATATGAACCAAAAAGGAATTATAATCATCCTGGGATTCTTGGTAAGCCTCAGACATTCCTGGAATTTGGAAAACAAAATTATTGACGTTACCACCAAGAGAGCCAAAAAGGTTTGATCCCGAAAGCTCACTTCCCCCAGGCCGGTACCAATCCGATGCAAAACCAGCCGGTACCGTATTAAAAAACCCATCTCCATTTAACACATTAAAATTCATCCAGGCACTGTAGTTTGAACCGCCAATCACAATACCTGTGGTGTATGCGTTCGTCAGATCACCGACACGGTCATTGCCAATGGTTAGATCAAAAAGTGAATTATTAACATTTGGTCCGGTATAAGTTTCATGATTATTCGCAGTAAGACCCGATATCATATCAATAAATACGTCAAACCCTATATCGTAATCACTATCTGAAAGAACATGATCTCCAAAGAGATAAATCGCATTCCCTTCATTATCATGAGGTAAAATAGGTACTAATCCAGCAGATTTCATTAACTCAAACATTACTGAGTTGCAATTATTGCCAAATACTTCATAATCATAACCATGATCATTTATCTCTGAACCTTTTGCACGCATAGAGTTGAAGAGTGCCATAATCTCCGCACCTGTGCCGGTGATTTGGGTTTGGTAGTAATGGGTGGAGGGAGAGTCATTTACGTCATACCAATCATGATGAATAGTATCAGTATTAAAATTGTACGGAACAAGCGAGTCGGCCCCAACAACAAAAACATCACCAGAAAGTACATTTCTTCCTTCAGGACCAGCACGTAAGATATATCTACTACCATCGCTAAATTGGGCAATAATATAAGTATGATAACCAGCCTCATACTCTGAGATATCGATTTCTGGCTTTGCTCCAATAATTATCGCTCCATAAGCGGGCACTTCTGACATGATTCCTCCTATAACCCTTGATAGGTTTTATAAATGTTAATCTTCTCGATTATATTCGTTGTGTTCTCATGATCTGTCTTTCTATATATCTGCACTCGATATCCTCCCCAACCAAGAACTCCACGTTTAAAACGGTATCCGATTATTTCTTTAGTCCCATATTCATTTAAATGATCTCCATGAATTGTTACATATGGCCGACCGCCCGCTTTCATAAGCGTATAATGCGCTAAATGAGCCGGACTACCAATTGGGTGTAATTCTAAAAAGGCTGCTTGTGCCTCAGCATCGCTTTTGTACTTATCAATATTAAATATCGGCGCTTGATCCAGAAATTGTTTACGTTCCTGTTTTTCCTGTTCCGTGACTTCCCGAATGCGAATATCCTCTATCTCATTAGTAAGAAGCGTTATGTCTTTTCCCTGCTCATCTCTAGATGGCATAAGCCGCCTACTGATTTCGACCCAATATTCTTTAGGATTCAGCAAACCCTTTTTATAGTGTAGGCGAATAATCTTTTGTAATGCCATGTCAATGGGCTCTGGCCGCACAGTGACATCTAGCCTTAAATCATTTTTGATAAAGATATAAGCTGCACAATCCGCCATATCTCCTATAGGATAATATGATAATATCCCACTCCGTATCCCTGCCGGAGTTTTATAATCACTTATATTGAACTGACGATCGCGACTGACTTTACAGGTTCTAGATGTAATCATCGCTTCACAAGGAAATACAGCTCCCATCACGAGAGAAAAAACTCCCAATAACATAGCACACAGCTTCATTTTTATCCCTCTACAAAAACTCTTTTCATATCCCATTTCATTTGCGAAAATAGCATTTTATGTTTTCACATGTCAAGCTCTGGTTGCAAATTAATTTAGTTTTTATAACCTAGAGTAACTTTAATTTGGAGTTTTATGCAGGATTTAGAGCGGGATTACGCTCGTCGCGCAATAATTTTATGCCTCGTTTTCAAGCAAGGCTCGCCTACAAGTTCACACTATTTAAATGAAACAAATTTATTCAATGGAAACTTATTATTTTTCTCAGAAATAACACCGCTCCATTTAACATTCAAACCCGATCTCATGTCCCGATATATCAAACATTGGCTTCGCACCAATGATAATTGCTCCTTGTGCTGGCGCTTCTGACATACTTATCTCCTATAAGCCCTGGTAGGTTTTATACAATTTCACTTCTTCTATTTGGTTTAATATTATTCCATGCTCAACTTTTCGCATGATGTCGACATAATATCCTCCCCATCCAAGAAATCCCCGTTTAAAACGATAGCTGACTATCTTCTTTGTTCCGTAGTCATTTAAGTAATTATGATTGATAGTCATCCCACTTATACCGCCCGCTTTTAAAAGAGTGTAATGCGCTAAATGAGCTGGACTACCTATCGGATGCAGCATTAAGAAAGCAGCTTGAGCTTCTGTCTCATTCTTATAGGAATCAATATTAAAACGTGGTGCTAGTGCTAAAAAACGATCCCGAGTTTTTCTCTCTTCATCTGTTATTTCTCTGATACGAATATCTTCAATCTCGCTAGTTAATAAATAATCTTCTGACTTTAAACCCTGCCTAACTGGCTTTAAGCGTCTTACAACTTCAATCCAATATTCCTTTGGTTGAAAAACTCCCGTGCGATAACGGTAACGGATCACACTAAACTGATGAATATTAATTGGCTCCTCCTGAAAAAGTACATCTGTCATTAAATCCCGCTTTACTGAACCTGCCATGACACAATCAGCTCTACTACCAACGGGGAAATACGTTAATAATGCTTTCCTGATATCATCCGCAGTATTATAGTTGGCCAAATCAAATTCCTTCGCACGCTTACATGGCGTCGTATCAAAAGCCCATGCATCACTAATACCTGCGATAACTATTATTAAATTAAATAAAATAAGATAAAAATTATTAATAGATTTATTTTCAATTATTATCGACATATGTCCTCCTATAACCCCTGATAACTTCTATACACGTTAACTTTCTCAATAATATTTGTTATATTATTGTTTTCTACTTTTCTAAATACTTGAACTTGAATTTGGTTCCATCCTAGTGGATCACGTTTGAAGATATAGAATATGATATCAACCTTATCTTGCTGGTTAGTAATCCTGTTTTCTATTGAGTATCCTGGAAAATAACCAGACTTTAACAATGTGTAATGAGCCAAATGTGCAGGACTGCCGGTCGGATAAAGTTTACGAAAAGCTTCCTGCGCATCGGCTTCATTTTTATATGTACTAAAGTCAAATACAGACACATTAGCTATATTAGCCGAATATTCTTTTTTTTCTGTTTCAGTGATTTCGTGAACCCGAACATCTTCAATCTCATTAACCATCTGAAGAATCTTATTTCCAAATTCGTCTTGAAAAGATTTTACTCGCAGGAGAATTTCAATCCTATATTCTTTAGGATTAAAAAATCCAGAGGTATAGTGATAACTCATAACTCTCTGCGAATAGATATCAAGGGGCTCATTTTGAAAAACAATTTCCGTTTTAATATCATCCTCATCATAGCCTTTTCTCCAACAACTCGCTCTACTACCTGTAGGACTATGTTGAAGAATACTCTCTCTAATCTCTTTAGCATTCTTTGCTCGCTTGAAGTCATATTTTTCAACTACTGGACATGGCACGTTAATAACTCCCCAAGCATTTGATGGGTGTGAGAAATATAAACTAATTATCAAACTCAACGCAACACTTCGCATTATATTTCCATATAAATATTGAGTACGCTTTATACCAATAATTATCGCTCTATAAGCGGGCACGTCCGACATGATTCCTCCCATAACCCTTGATAGGTTTTATAAATGTTAATCTTCCCGATTATATTAGTTGTGTTCTCATGATCTGTCTTTCTATATCTGCACTCGATATCCTCCCCAACCAAGAACTCCACGTTTAAAACGGTATCCGATTATTTCTTTAGTCCCATATTCATTTAAATGATCTCCATGAATTGTTACATCAGGTAAAACAGGCACTAATCCAGCAGGTTTTATTAATTCAAACACTGCTGAGTTACAATTATTGCCAAATACTTCATAATCATAACCATGATCATTTATCTCTGAACCTTTTGCACGCATAAGGTTGAAGAGTGCCATAATCTCCGCACCTGTGCCGGTGATTTGGGTTTGGTAGTAATTGGTGGAGGGAGAGTCATTTACGTCATACCAATCATGATGAATAGTATCAGTATTAAAATTGTACGGAACAAGCGAGTCGGCCCCAACAACAAAAACATCACCAGAAAGTACATTTCTTCCTTCAGGACCAGCACGTAAGATATATCTACTACCATCGCTAAATTGGGCAATAATATAAGTATGATAACCAGCCTCATACTCTGAGATATCGATTTCTGGCTTTGCTCCAATAATTATCGCTCCATAAGCAGGGGCTTCAGACATAATTCCTCCTATAATCCCTGATAGGTTTTATACAGTTTAACTTCTTCGATTTGGTTTAAGATTATCCCTTGATTAACTTTTCTTATAATATCTACGTAGTATCCTCCCCACCCAAGAACCCCACGTTTAAAACGATAACGAATTATTTCCTTCGTACCAAATTCATTCAAATGATCACCATGAATAGTCATAAAATGCCGACCGCCCGCTTTCATAAGCGTATAATGCGCTAAATGGGCCGGGCTACCAATTGGGTGTAATTCTAAAAAGGCTGCTTGTGCCTCAGCATCGCTTTTGTACTTATCAATAATAAATACCGGCGCTTGATCCAGAAATTGTTTACGTTCCTGTTTTTCCTGTTCCGTGACTTCCCGAATGCGAATATTCTCTATCTCATTAGTAAGAACCGTTATGTCTTTTCCCTGCTCATCTCTAGATGGCATAAGCCGCCTACTGATTTCGACCCAATATTCTTTAGGATTCAGCAAACCCTTTTTATAGTGTAGGCGAATAATCTTTTGTAATGCCATGTCAATGGGCTCTGGCCGCACAGTGACATCTAGCCTTAAATCATTTTTGATAAAGATATAAGCTGCACAATCCGCCATATCTCCTAGGATAATATGATAATATCCCACTCCGTATCCCTGCCGGAGTTTTATAATCACTTATATTGAACTGACGATCGCGACTGACTTTACAGGTTCTAGATGTAATCATCGCTTCACAAGGAAATACAGCTCCCATCACGAGAGAAAAAACTCCCAATAACATAGCACACAGCTTCATTTTTATCCCTCTACAAAAACTCTTTTCATATGCCACTTCATTTGCGAAAATAGCATTTTATGTTTTCACATGTCAAGCTCTGGTTGCAAATTAATTTAGTTTTTATAACCTAGAGTAACTTTAATTTGGAGTTTTATGCAGGATTTAGAGCGGGATTACGCTGGTCGCGCAATAATTTTATACCTCGTTTTCAAACAAGGCTCGCCTACGGCTCACACTATTTATATGAAACAAATCGATTAAATTGAAACTTCTTATTTTTCTCTGAAATAATACCGCTCCATTTAACAATGGAACCCAATCTTATGTCCCGATAAATCAAACATTGGCTTCGCACCAATCATAATTGCTCCTTGCGCTGGCGCTTCTGACATATGTCCTACTATAACCCCTGATAACTTCTATAAACGTTAACTTTCTCAATAATACTTGTTATATTATTTTTTTCTACTTTTCTAAATACTTGAACTTGAACTTGAATGTGGCAGGGATCCAACAAACCGAGTTAGAAAGTGCAAAGTATAACGTGATACTTTATACTTTAGGGTTTGAAAATGTTAGACTAGAAAGTTTGGACGCATACGAAACAAGGGTTGGTGGAATTTTCAGGAGTAATGGATAACAATGAATTTGGCCTACTCCTTGATTATAACCAACTGCATCATTATTTCGATAAGATGGGCTCCGACAATGATGATGCTAAAAATAAAGTGATTGAAACATTGCTGAGACAACACAAAGTGGAGACCGTATTAGATCTTACCTGCGGAACCGGCTCGCAGGTATTGTGGCTTGCTAAACACGGATTTAACGTAACGGGTGCAGATTTCAGTCCTGCGCTTTTAGAGACCGCTAGTGAAAAAACCAGTAGGGAAAACATTGATAGTAAGTTTATTGATGGCGATATGCGTACCATCCAGGTTGGACAGTTTGATGCGGTGATAACCATCCATAATGCCGTAGGCCATCTCACGAAAGAAGGCTTTGATACGGCGATGAAGAATATTCACGCCACTTAAAAGCAGGTGGGCTGTATGTATTTGATATATTCAATTTGAATGCCATGACCGACGAGGTTGTGAATGACCTGGCTATGGATGTTAGAAGACAAATGAAAAATACGACGATCCATCAAATTCAAACGTCTACACTGGATCAAAAAAGGGGACTGCTTACTTCTTCGGATCGTTATCAAATTGAAGAAGGGTAGGCTGAGCCGAAAATCTTTAAAGGCACCTTTACCCTGCAGATTTATACAGCAGATGAGCTAACGTGTATGTTAAGTCAAAATGGCTTTGAAACCATGAATCAGTATGGGATGGATGGTGAAGAGTTTCGTGACGATAAAACGCTTAGTATTTTAACGGTGGCTAAAAAGGGCCTAGTCATTAGAATTTAAATATTAATGATTATAAATTTGTTAATTTTGGCACTATTAATAAGATACATATCTAGATTTTTTCTGATATAAGTTCCTCCCTAAAATATATTATGGAGAAATGAATGCGCGAGAAATTGGGTCATTTGAAATCTATTTGGACAAGGCATGGTTTTAAGCAATTAATAGAAGAAATTGATTTGCGCGTTTTAGCGGATAATGAATTTGATAATATTCATTTGGGAAAGGTTCTAAGAGAATGCCCTGAACATCTGACATTTGCTAAAGCACTTCAAAGGCAGAGATCACTTCGTCTGAAAAAATCCGACCCCAAGTGTTATATTTTAAATATAACTAGCCAAGATAGTATTATGGATAACTATATTCTCAATGTCAGTTACTATTTTTTAGGAATGCATACAGCCCAATACTGGGTGCGAGCAGCAACGAAATGGCCCTATTGTGCCTCCGCAAGTACAGCTCAGGAGTGCTGGGCCCCTGAATTGGTCATGCTGGCCCGTTTAGAAAAGGATAGAGACAAAAAGTTTCAGTATCTTGTTTTTGCTTTATGTGCAGGTAGTATTGAAGCCTATGTTCATTTAGCCGATTACATTACTGAAAACCTGCCGGTTTACGAGCGGCTTAAAATGCTTGTTGATAATTTGGAAGTTACCAAACAATATTTTGCCAATCTAGAAAGAAATCCCTTACCGAACGATTATAAAATGGCGCTACTGAGTTATGCTGCTGAGAACGGAAATTCACGGGGCTTAAAGCAATTACTTGAATTACGGAACATTGAGAATGGCTCTGGATTTTCTTTAAGAAATGAAACGTCTATCAATAATAATAATGCCCCCCCTTTGAATGCGATGCCGATGTCTGCCTATCACCTACCCCTGCCTGTTCATCAGCCTCAACAAGACCTTCTTGAATCAATTTCTGAGCCAACAGCCCCTAATAATGCTTATTTTAGTGCCAGGGTAAAAGTTAATCCTCGAGCCACTGAACAAAGTACATATATGATGGATACTGTATGTGGAACTGTAACTAGCAAGCCCGAATTTTTCATTCAAAGGAATGATTATGGTTATGCGCCTTCCTATCCACGAATATCAGAAGGAGGAATTGGACGAGGTTTCTAAAGGTTTTGGGTTTTCCCTTGCTCCTGTAACTGCATAGGGCATATTATCGAATTATTAAAATTGCCATGTAAGAATAAATCTACGGATAGGAAATTTTCTGCACGGCCATTCACATCAACACTCGCATTCCAAGCATGAACATAGTCATAGTCACGTGCCGGGTAATTACGGCAGGAGTTTTGCGATCGGCATTTTGCTCAATATTTTATTTATCTTCGCGGAAGTGATCTTTGGCTTGAAAGCCAATTCGCTCGCACTGATTGCAGATGCTGGTCATAATTTGGGTGACGTACTGGGACTTGCGATGGCCTGGGCCGCAACCTGGCTAGCCAAGCACCAACCACACATCAGACGTATTGAATAACCAGGGCGGCCATTATCTGCACAATAATACTGGCGGTAAAACGATTCAAGGCCAGACCAATCAACCAAACCACACAAACGTACTAAGCGGTGACCACGATCTATCATATTTTCTAAGCGGCTACGAAATAAATCTTCTTGCCCACTCACTACCGGATTCGACTGTAACATTATAACCACCTTTCAATGCCAAAAAACAACTTTCTGGCGATTTTATACCACAGTTTTTCAACTATTTAAATTATAATTCAAGGGGTTAGGTGGTTTTTTAGGGGCGACTAGGTATGATAGCCCGCTTCATACCCCCCCAAATCAATCATCGGCTTTGCACCAATTTCAATTGTCGCTTGTGGCACTTCAGACATTTTTATCCCTCCTATAATCCTTGATAGGTCTTATATAATTTTACCTGCTCAACTTCATTCAGAAGAATTCCGCCCTTAACTTTGCGATAAATATCAACGTAATAGCCACCCCAACCAAGTACACCTTTTTTAAATCGGTAACGGATTATTTCTTTGCTCCCAGCAGAACTAAGGTCATTGCCCACAATATTGATAAAATGCTTTCCACCCGCTTTCATCAACGTATAATGCGCTAAATGAGCCGGGCTGCCTATTGGGTGGAGTTTTAAGAAAGCCTCTTGAGCTTCAACATCACTTCCATAACTATCTATTTTAAAATCAGAGGCTTCTTTCAGGTATTTCTTTCTTTCATCCTCCTCTTCTTGCGTCACCTTGCGTACATCAATTCCTTCAATTTCATTGGTTAACAATAACGCAGAATGCCCCTGCTTATCTTTTGAGGGTTTGATACGCCTTATAATTTCAATCCAATATTCTTGGGAATGAAAAGTGCCTTTTTTATAATGAAGTCGTATGATGCGCTGTAATGACATATCAATGGGTTCAGGACGGACGAATACATCCTGTACAACATCGTTGCGAAATAACATGTATGCAACACAATCGGCCTCCCCACCAACGGGGTAATAATCTAACAGGGCTTTTTGAATGGCCTCAGCGGTTTCATATGCTTCAAGATCAAACTGCTTATCCCTTTTAAATTGACACGTCCTGGAAGACGATGCTTCCCCAGAAAACGGACTGATACAATAGGACACCAGCACCATAAACATTAATAATAACTTTGCGTATAATGTCATTCTTCCCTCTGCAAAAACTCTTTTCATACCCCATTTCATTTGCGAAAATAGCATTTTATGTTTTTACATGTCAAGCTCTGGTTGCAGATTAATTTAGTTTTTATAACTTAGAGTAACTTTAATTTGGAGTTTTATGCAGGATTTAGAGCGGGATTACGCTGGTCGCGCAATAATTTTATACCTCGTTTTCAAGGAAGGCTCGCCTACGGCTCACACTATTTATATGAAACAAATCGATTAAATTGAAACTTCTTATTTTTCTCTGAAATAATACCGCTCCATTTAACAATGGAACCCACTTTAAGTACAGGTAGTTGCAAAGATAGTAAAATATAATTGAATTAAGCCGCCATCAATTGCGGAATAACATTCTCGTTCGTGTGTTTAAGTGTACTGACCGCAACCTTTAAAACACCAGCAATCGTGAGTGTATCACCACCGGTTTTACCTAAGTGAGAAATGACTAGGTTTTTGTTGTTGGCTTGCTGTTCAAAATCACCGGCATGTTCACTTTGAACGGCAACCAGGTAACGGCCTTGGTCTTCGCCAAACAAGAAGGCATGTTGAGGAACGGATGTTTGTGGCAAGGTGATGTTGACACCGATGCTGTAAGGCAGGGTCATCTCGGTGAGGGCGATCAGGAAGCCGCCGTCTGAGAGATCGTGACAGGCTTTGATGGCTGTCTGCTTAGAGTAGCCTAACAGGAAATCGGCCAATGATTTTTCAGTGGCCAGGTCTACAGCAGGGGAGGTGCCATCTTCACGTTTCTCAATTTCGCGCAGATAAAGCGATGAACCCAAATGCCCATGGGTGGTACCTAACAGGAACAATTCTAAACCAGCTTCTTTAAAGTAAGATGGGCGGATAGTATTGACATCCTGTACCACACCTACGCCGCCAACCACTGGCGTTGGATAAATGCTTTTACCATTGGTTTCATTATACAAGGAAACATTTCCAGAAATCACCGGATATTCCAGTGCGTTACAGGCTTCAGCCATTCCTTCGATACAACCAACGATTTGTCCCATCACGGTTGGATGCTGGGGATTGCCAAAGTTAAGGCAATTGGTGATAGCGCGAGGTTTAGCGCCAACGGAAACCAGGTTACGATAGGTTTCAACCACGATTTGCTTACCACCTTCATAGGGATCAGCAACACAGTAACGCGGAGTACAGTCGGTAACAACGGCCAAGCCCTTATTGTTGGTTTCGTGCACACGCACAACGGCAGCATCACTGCCAGGAATAAGGACGGTATCACACATCACCTGGTAATCATATTGTTCCCAGATCCAGCGTTTTTGCGCAAGGTCTGGTGTGGCTAATAATTGAAGAAGCGTGGCTTCAAGATCTTTCGTTGCAGGGATAGAGCTAGCTTCTACCTGATCGCGTTTAGGTGTAGGAGTATGTGGGCGGTCATACACTGGGGCCTGCTCTGAAAGAGGGGCAACAGGAAGGTTGGCTATTTCCTCGCCATTGAGTTTAAGGATCAAACAGCCCGTGTCAGTAATGGTGCCGATCATGGCAAAATCCAGTTCCCATTTTTCGAAGATGCGTTTAGCTTCGTCTTGTTTTTCAGGCTTAATAATAATCAGCATCCGCTCCTGGCTTTCAGATAGCATCAGTTCGTAGGGTGTCATTTTATCTTCGCGGGTTGGAATATGTTCAAGGTTAAGTTCAATACCGGTTCCACCTTTACCGGCCATTTCAAGCGAGGAACAAGTAAGGCCAGCAGCGCCCATATCCTGGATAGCCAGGATGGCATCAGTCGCCATCAATTCAAGGCAGGCTTCCAGCAATAGTTTTTCTGTAAACGGATCACCCACCTGTACCGTCGGGCGTTTTTCTTCGCTTTTATCATCAAAGCCGGCGGAGGCCATGGTTGCACCATGAATTCCATCACGTCCGGTTTTGGCGCCTACATACACAACCGAGCTGCCGATGGCAGAGGCTGCCGAATAAAAGATTTTATCTTGGTCGGCAATGCCAACCGCCATTGCATTGACCAAAATATTACCATTATAGGATTCGTGAAATTCGCACTCACCACCTACTGTAGGTATACCCATGCAATTACCGTAACTACTGATACCACTGACCACACCCGAAAGAAGGAAGCGGGTACGATTATTATCAATGGCGCCAAAACGTAGAGCATTCAGTAAGGCAACCGGGCGTGCACCCATCGTAAACACATCGCGTAAAATACCGCCTACACCGGTAGCGGCACCTTGGAAGGGTTCAATAAAGGAAGGATGGTTATGGCTTTCAATTTTAAAAATAGCAGCCTGGTTGTCGCCTATATCGATAATACCCGCATTTTCACCCGGTCCACAAATCACCCACTCAGCTTTGGTCGGGAATTTACCCAAATGGAGGCGGGTCGATTTATATGAACAATGCTCATTCCACATAGCTGAAAAAATACCCAATTCAGTGATGTTTGGATCGCGTCCCATGATGGTCAAGATTTTCTGGTATTCATCGGTGGTTAAACCGTGCTGGGCTACAACTTCAGGGGTGATCGAAACGGAAGGGTCTTTGCGAAGTGAAAAAACGTTGCTCATCATATAGGTACAGCCAAAGGTTAAAATATGGGGGGATTCTAACATGTTGAAACCAAGTGCGCAACCATCCTGCTTGGTTGAAAGAACGTTATAGTATAGGTTTTTTACCCCATGTTAACAAATACACAACATATTTGTGGTATATTAAATGTTAGATAAGCATAAGGAGCTTCTCATGGCCATCAAACCGATTGAACATGTAGCAACGATATTAAATGCTTGTGCTACGGATCAAATACCAGCTGAACAGGCTAAAGAAACACTTGAACAGTATTTTCGCAATGTGACGACAGCTCTCATTAAAGCCTATAGTACGGAAGATCAGCAAAAATCAAAAATACTTAGAAATTGCCTGGAGGTCTCAGATGAGGCTGGATTGCTAGATAAAGAAGTTTACCAATCCTTCCGTGCTGATTTTGATGGAATTGAGTATCTACTGAGGGAAAATGGAAAGTGGAATTAATCCCCTTTCGTTAGAGTGCGGGACTTTTGGGTCATGTGCACAAAGAATGCAGACGCAGAAAGAATTCGAACGTACCTGGATATATGTATAGGTTATCTATTTACAAGTTATCTATTTACTTACCGGGTATCTACACGTGAGATAGCGTAAGCAATAAACCTACCACTCAGCAAGAGCCGCGGCGCCGTCATTGCTCTCAAGTACTCCGTCCATGTCGGTGCATTCTTTGCGAATGACCACTTTATTACCTGGGCGTCGTTGTTGTTCATTAGAGCAGATAATAGTTGAAGCAGGCGCACGCTCAGGAGCGTTAATGCTTATCTGCTGTTTTGATGGTTGAGGCTCTGTCATGGTTTGCGAGCCTGGTTGAATATCCGACTGAGTTCCGCTTTGACTGCTATCTTTCGCCGCGGGGTCTTTAACAAAAATATCATATGACTTGCAGCCGGTAAACGCTACCAAGAGTAAAGCAGAAGCAAAAAGACGGAAAATCATAGCGCGACTCATTTGTTTTTTCTAGACTCTATTCTATCTGAAAATCCCTTGAAAATCAAGAGTACATTCATTGAAAACGTGTCATAAATGAAGAATATAATGTGTCTACTTATTCAGATCCGTTTCTATTTTACTGCTCCAGGTGAGGCGCAGTGCATTGGCGATGGCTAATATATCGATGCCTTCTTGTAGCAGGGCCCCCATGACGGGAGTAATGAATCCACCGGCTGCAAACCCCATAGCAATAAGGCTCAATGTCATGCCTCCTACCGCGCTTTGCAGGACTATACGACGCATGGCGGCGCTGATATGAATCAGTTCATCGACCTTCTTCAGGGAATTTTCCATGATAACGGCACCGGCAGCTTCGGCTGTCACGCTACTATTTTGTCCAAAAGCAATACCAACGGTTGCACAAGCCAGTGCCGGAGCATCATTAATGCCATCTCCCATAAATAGAGTTGGGGATTTGGCTGTTTCGGCGCGCACAATTTCCACTTTCTGCTCGGGACGCTGCGAGGCGAAGGTTTCATTAATGCCGAGCAAATCGGCAAGGTAGCTTACTTCAGAAGCCCGATCACCTGAAACCAGCATGACCTTGGTAAATTGATGTGAGGGTGCTAGGTGACTGATAAATGATTTGCCATCAGAGCGTGGTGCATCACGAAAAGAGAATGTGGCTGCATAATGGCCATCGATCATGATAATACATTCCAGCCCGGCAGCCGTAGGTGGAAGTAATGAGGCTATTTCAGGCGTAAGGTGCAGGAGTTTTTTTCGATGCGTTATGGTTATTTCATGCCCAGCAACCATCCCGGTTAAGCCTTGTCCTGGTTTTTCGGAAACACTGCTGGCATCAATCATGGTCAGTGCAGCTTTTTGAGCGGCCTGCAAAATAGCGCTGGCAAGTGGGTGTTTGGAGTAACGCTCAAGGCTTGCCGTACGCTGCAGAATGTCATTTTTATCTACGGACTCAGCTGTGATGATATCTATCAGCTCTGGCTTGCCATACGTTAGAGTTCCCGTCTTATCAAAAATAGCCGTGCGGCAGGTAGGTAGGCGCTCAAGTACCGTAGGGTCTTTGATAATAATTCCCCGCTTAGCTGCCATTGAGATGGCGCTGATTAACGTAATGGGAATGGCAATCAGGAGTGGGCAAGGGGTTGCTACCACCAAGACGGCAAGAAAACGCATGGAATCACCTGTGATATACCATGCTCCGAAAGCCAATAGTAGCGCTAAAGGTGCAAATATAGCTCCAATTTGGTCACCCAAACGGCGAATGGTGGGTCGTTTTTGTTCTGCTTCCTGCATCACTTCCATAATTTGAGCATAGCGTGAATCAGAAGGAAGGTTAACAGCGCGGATGACCAGGACGGCTTCACCATTAATGGCGCCGGATAATACTGAAGCACCAGGCGCTTTAGATACACGATAGGGTTCACCTGTTAGATAGGATTCATCCATAGAACCGTGACCTTCGCTGACGACGCCATCAACAGGAGCTGTTTCATGCGGAAGAACGACAATCTCATCACCTATGGCAATATCAGCGAGAGAGATATCGTCGATGCGCCCATCTTTTTTTCGTTGTGCTTTGGTTGGCATACGTTCTGCCAATGCCGACAAGACAGAAGAGGCTTTGCGCATGGCGTATATTTCAAGAGCCTGGCCACCGGAAAGCATCAGCATAATCAAGACGGCGGCTAGATATTGTCCCAGCCAAGCACCTGTGACCAAAGCTAATACAGCCAGCAGATCTGCTCCGAAGTCACCGCGAAACAGCTTAAGAATAATCTGAATAATCAGCGGAATGCCGCCCAGTAAGAGAATGGTAATGAATGGAATATCAGCGAATGAAATAGCCCCCATAGAAGGAAAATGGGTTAATGTTAGCCCAAAATGCACGACAATGGCTAACACGCTGGCACCAATCAATACCCAGTTCCAAAAAGAAGAAGAGGGGAACGCAACATGATCTTTCATTAAACCCCCATATGTCAAATACAGGGACACAATAGCACAACCAGTCTATTTTAGTAGGTTAAATATGTGAAGAAGAAATGGAGTCCGTGCATTTGTCAAAAAACGACCAGCCTAAGCTCACAAGAGCGTAGGGTGGTCGGGGCGGAGAGACTCGAACTCCCGACCCCCTGGTCCCAAACCAGGTGCGCTACCAGACTGCGCTACGCCCCGACAAATGCGTCATCAGAACTTATGTCCGTAATGAACAGGCGCACAATATACCGCTTTTTACGGAAAAGGCTAGCATTTTTTTAAAAGACTTAGTGAATTAATTTAAAATATGATATAAACTGTGCTGGTAAAGCACTCTCACAATGATCTCACTCTATGCAGCACCAGACCTTACCACCTCAGCGTGGTCGCCATTTTCTTGATATCAACTTATTTGAAAAAGCTACACTGAATGCAGTGTTATCACTTGCCCTTCGTGTCAAGGATCGAATGAGATCAGGAAACAGATCCATCCCGCTAGCTTCAAAACATTTAGCGATGATTTTTGAAAAGCCCTCCACCCGTACCCGTGTATCATTTGAAGTGGGAATCAATCAGCTGGGGGGGAAAGCAATTATTCTTGATTCAGCAGGTAGTCAGTTGGGTAGAGGGGAAACAATTGCCGATACGGCCAGAGTGCTATCGCGTTATGTTGATATCATTATGATTCGCTGTTATTCGCACCAATCCTTGTTGGATTTAGCTGCCTATGCAACCGTGCCGGTGATTAATGGTTTAACCGACCGCTCGCATCCCTGCCAGATAATGGCAGACATCATGACTTTTATGGAACATCGCGGATCTATCGAAGGTAAAATTGTCACCTGGGCTGGTGATGGTAATAATGTAGCCAGATCCTGGGTTCATGCGGCAGCCATTTTGGGATTTACGTTACATCTTGCTTGTCCTAAAGAATATCAATTAGATCCCCAAACCTTAATGTGGGCGAAAGAACAGGGAGGCTGCATTAAAATGTTTGATACCGTTGATGAGGCTGCAAAAGGCGCACATCTGGTAACGACCGATGCCTGGGTCTCGATGGGTGATGTCGATGAAGAAGAGCGTTATCACCGGCTTGCACCGTTTCAGGTGAATCAAGCGATCATGGATAAAGCTGAGGCTAATGCGCTTTTTATGCATTGTCTTCCTGCGCATCGCAACGATGAAGTCACGGATGACGTGATGGATGGTCCACAATCTGTTGTTTTTGATGAAGCTGAAAACCGCCTCCATATTCAAAAAGCCATTATGCTTTGGTGTTTAAACAATGAGAATGCTTATGAATAGTGTTAAACCGTACCGTTTTCCTTATAAAGATCTGCTTAGTATTGATCAGTTTAGCCAGCAGGACATATTAACCATCCTTGATTTGGCCGATCACTACGTTGAACAGAATCGTAAACCGGATAAAAAACACTCAACTATCCTTGCTAATAAAACACAGATAAACCTGTTCTTTGAAAATTCAACCAGAACCCGTACGTCGTTTGAGCTGGCTGCAAAATGGTTGGGATGTGATGTGGTGAATATGGAAGTGGAAACATCATCTGTCAAAAAAGGTGAAACACTGATTGATACGGCGGCGACACTCAACGCCATGCATCCTGAATTTATTGTTGTCCGCCATCCAGATAGCGGCGCGGTGCACTTGTTGGCGGAGAAAGTGAATTGTTCGGTTATCAATGCCGGAGATGGTCGTCATTCGCATCCAACCCAAGCGTTGTTAGATGCCGCAACTATTCGCCGCAGCAAAGGAAAAATAGCTGGCCTTACGGTGGCTATTTGTGGTGATATATTGCACAGCCGTGTAGCGCGTTCCAATATTACCTTGCTTAAATTAATGGGTGCCAATGTCCGTTTGATTGCGCCGACCACATTGATGCCTTATGGAGTTGAAGTGTTTGGTGTCGAAACTTACACGGATATGCGCGAAGGTTTAAAAGACGTTGATGTTGTGATGATGCTGCGCATTCAAAAAGAACGGATGGATGGAAGTTTTATTCCATCCGAGCGTGAATATTTTAGATTCTTTGGCTTGGATCGTCGCAAGTTGGCATATGCCAAACCCGATGCCAGTGTGATGCACCCGGGACCCATTAATCGCGGGGTAGAAATTTCCAGTGATATCGCCGATGATCTAACACGCAGCTTAATTTTAGAACAGGTTGAAATTGGAGTGGCTGTAAGACAGGCAATCCTGGAGTTATTAGCATCAAATATTACTAGAACATAGGAAACTCAATGACTGGCGCACCTCAATTTACTGCTCCTTACCAGCAACAGAAACCAGGTAAAATAGCCTATATTAATGCCCGGGTAGTTGATCCTGAATCGGGTTTAGATACCAAAGGTGCAGTGCTTACTGAACGAGAACTTATTATAGATGTAGGTGCTAATCTTTTTGCCGATGGTGTTCCTGAAGGAATCGACGTCGTTGATTGCGGCGGGCATGTGTTGTCGCCAGGATTATTGGATATCCAGGTGCATTTTCGTGAACCTGGTGAAGAAGGAAAAGAAGATTTAGCGTCTGGCAGTAAAGCCGCAGCAGCCGGTGGTGTAACGACGGCCGTGTGTATGGCAAATACCAAACCGCCAATTGATTCGGTGCATGTGGTTGAATTCCTTAAGAAGCGTGCACGTGAAACCAGTTTTGTGAATATCGAAACCTATGCCACGATTACCAAAGGTATGCGCGGTGAAGAATTATCGGAAATGGGATTATTGAAAGAGGCAGGCGCTGTTGGATTTAGCGATGACGGGTTGCCGGTCATGAATAGCCGGGTTATGCGTCGTGCCATGGAATATGCCAAAATGTTCAATATGCCTATTGCCCAGCATGCGGAAGATTTAACACTTTCCCATGGCAGTTGCATGAATGAGGGTCCCACCTCTACCAAGTTAGGTTTAGAAGGGGTTCCTAATGCTGCAGAAGCCATTATTGTTAGCCGAGATTTGCATTTATTGGAAATTACCGGTGGGCATTATCATGTGCTGCATATCTCAACCCGTCAGGCAATCGAAGCAGTGAGGCAAGCCAAAGCAAGAGGATTGAATGTAACATGTGAAGCGGCACCTCACCATTTTGCACTGACCGACCAGATGGTAGGCAGTTTTAGGACCTTTGCCAAAATGAACCCGCCCTTGCGTTCGCAGGAAGATTGTGAAGCTGTGATTGAAGGGCTAAAAGATGGCACAATTGATGCCATTGCTACGGATCATGCCCCACATGGACCAGCCCATAAACGGTTACCCTTTGCATCGGCAGCATACGGTATTGTCGGTTTAGAAACCATGCTTCCTCTCGCATTACAGTTATACCATGATGGTCACTTAAGCCTGTTAGATGTACTTGGAAAAATGACGTATCAGGCAGCGGATATTTTAAAGCTTAATGCTGGCAGGATTGCTAAAGGTAAACCAGCCGATCTGACCTTGATCGATTTAGGACGTGAATGGTCGGTTGATACGCTGCAATTTTCTAGCAAATCCAAAAATGCACCTTTTGATGCGTTTGTGGTAAAAGGTCGTGCTGTGCGCACCGTGGTAAGAGGTAAAACTGTATTCGAATTAGTGTAACGTAGATGAAGCAGGTCATATTAGCTCAACCGCGAGGTTTTTGTGCAGGTGTTGAACGGGCGATCCATATCGTGGAGCTCGCTATTGAAAAATATGGCCCGCCTGTTTATGTACGCCATGAGATTGTGCATAATGCGTATGTGGTAGAAGATTTAAAACGCAAAGGTGCTGTGTTTGTTGATGAACTTGATGAAATCCCCGAAGGTGCGATTACTGTATTTAGCGCCCATGGTGTAGCCGAAAGTATCGTTGAACACGCTAAAGAACGCAATCTGCCTGTGATTGATGCGACGTGCCCCCTGGTAACTAAAGTCCATAAAGAGGCGCAGCGCCACGAACAAGAGGGTGCGCAAATTATTCTTATTGGTCATAAAGGCCACCCCGAAGTAGAGGGGACTAGCGGCCAGGTTAAAAGTGAGGTTATTATTGTTTCTTCCAAAGAAGAGGTGGAGACATTAGACGTCAGCAATGTTGGAAAACTAGCCTATGTTACCCAGACCACTTTAAGCGTGGATGATACACGTGCCATTATTGAGGCTTTAGAAAAACGTTTTCCTCATATTGTCGGCCCTGATTTGCGTGATATTTGCTATGCCACGCAAAATCGCCAAAATGCCGTACGGATGCTTGCCAAACAAGTGGATTTATTATTGGTTATAGGTGCTGTTAATAGTTCTAATTCCAATCGTTTACGCGATTTAGGCGAAGAAATGGGGGTTCCCTCTTACTTGATTGCTGGAGCTGATGAAATCGATGCTTCCTGGTTAGATGGTATCAGCAAAATAGGTATCACGGCTGGTGCTTCAGCGCCTGAAATTTTAGTAGAACAAGTGATCCATCGACTTTCAACATTAGCTGATATCACCGTATCAAGCATGGATGGTATTGTGGAGAATGTAAAATTTAAACTTCCTGAGATGGTTGATGAGGTTTAGCTCCCGATAAACGGTAAACACTGGACGGCAGATTGCTTCAGCTGAGATATTCTTACTCTTTCATCATAACTTGAATGGGTATATCTTTTCATACGCAACATCTTTTTGAAGTGTTTGTCAGTCAACAAACATCATAAGGTGTTGCACTTCATTTTAGAACAGGCCCTCTTTCATTATTCATCCTAATTTTTTGCTATAAATGTTGCTATATTTCTTCATAAAAGACAATAGTTTTTTGGTTTTATGCCGGGGAAAACGCATCTAAATTTGCGTATTGGTTAATACTATCGTAGAAACTAACCCCGTTTTAAAGCAATTGCCGAAATTAGCCGCCCATATCCTTTTTCCTGGCGGTGTGTGTTGCGGCGGTAGCTGAAGTACTCTTCATTGGCATAGGTATCAATATTAATATTGAAGATCGATGTTGTACCGCAGTCATCGAGGCGGTAGCGGACGAAGGCCGGGAGGTCGAACATAAAATGATTTTTCTTAGAGGAGTGCTTAAAAAACACATGGTAATCACTGGAAATATCCAGGAATTGATCGAGGACTTCTGGGCCCATTTCGTAGGATGCTTGATGGATACAAGGGCCGATGATAGCGCGTATATGTTCGCGTTTGGCGCCGCAGCGTATCATGGCATCAACGGTGTTTTCAAGGACGCCACTAAGGGCTCCACGCCAGCCTGCATGAGCTGCGCCGATAATCTGGCACTGCAAGTCGGCAAATAAAACGGGGGCGCAATCGGCGGTGAGGATGCCAAGGGCTTCACCTGGCACATCGGTAACCAATGCATCAGCTTCGGGAGGTTTTTCCTGTGGCCATTCATTGTCAACAATACTCACTTTACTGGAGTGGATTTGTGAAACTGAGTGAAGATGGGATTCGATTTCTGGTTCGGTCATCGAAAGTTCTTCAGGAAATACTCCCAGAGCCTGCATCACCCTAGCGCGATTGGTGATAATAGCGGAGGGATCATCACCGGACATCAGTCCACAATTAAGTTCAGCATAGATTCCCTTACTAACGCCACCCAGTCGCGAAAAGAAACCATGGACGATTGAATCGTCATGAGCAAAGTCTGGATGGCTGATAAAAGGAATACGTGGCATGTTAAAACCCTGCTAATGGTTTTTGTGACACATCGCTAAAAGCAAAGACCTTAAATAATTCGCCCATTTCGCTAGGAGAGGTCAGACGTTGATATTCTGATTGCAGACTTTCCTTTTGTTTGTCATTGGTTTGTTTTTGAAGAATTTCTAGCCGGTATTGAATACCAAGATTATGTAAGAAAGTTCCTTGGTCAATGGTTGGATAGGTTCTCATACCTAATGACTTTGCCGTTTGGGTTAATTGCGAAAAATCGACATGCGCGGTGATATCAGCATCGCCTGGGAAAAGTAGGACGTGTTGTTTTTCGTGATGGTTTACAGCTTGAAGTGTTCCTTTATAGGTCGGCGTTGTATAGCCGTAATCAATCGTTAGGGCTGCGCCTCCATGTTCAAGCAAGTGTTTAGAAATGTGTTGGATGATACTCACAGCTGCTGGACAGAATTCATAAACAGACCCTTCGGGAGCCTGTTGATGGTCGCTTGGAATAAAGGTGCAGGAAGGCGTAGAAGAAGGGGAGAGGGCAAATGCCAACGACCGTTCATGGTTAGGATGCACCGCAACCAAATGTTCGCGCCAGCCTTTGTCACTTTTAATAAATTGATGAATAGGTAAGGCATCAAAGAATTCATTGGAAATAAAAATAGCCGGTTTGGCAGGAAGGCTCTGCAGCGACGCATGCCATTGAATACGCGGATGAAAATCTTTTAGGTTGGCCTGTTGTGCTTTGGTAAGCGATGCGCTTTTTTCCACCATGTGAATGGAGATAGAATCATGAAATCCTGGAATATGTTTGGTGGCGCGGAGAATGTCCGACATCATCGTGCCTTTGCCTGGTCCAAATTCTACCAAAAGGAGATCATGATTATCTTTCATTTGTGACCAGGTATGGGCACACCATACGCCAATCATTTCACCAAACATCTGACTGATTTCCGGTGCGGTGATAAAGCTGCCGCGACGACCAATGGGATCCTTTTTGTTATAATATTCTTCAGCAACGAGTGCCATATATTGTGCAATATTCATTGCACCAAGTGTATGCACTAACGAAAATAAGGTTTCCTCAAACCGATAGCTTTTTTCGATCATATATTCCCTTTATTATAAGATATAAGCCAACCACTATCATTGGCAAGGATAGTATTTGTCCCATCGTAATAGAACCAATAATAGTGCCTAATTGTGGATCGGGCTGACGGAATGGCTCAACGGCGATACGGCATGCCGCGTAACCAAGCAGAAACACACCGCTGATAGTCCCGGGATATTCTCTTGCCCTGGTTTTATAAAACAATAATCCTAGCAAGAAGAGTAGAACGATACCTTCCAGGAATGATTCGTAGAGCTGTGAAGGATGGCGCGGTTGCAAATCGCTTCCCGGAAATATCATTGCCCAGGGTGCATTGGTAATCCGGCCATAGAGTTCAGCATTGACAAAATTAGCCAATCTTCCCAAACATAAACCAATGGGTACGACGCAGACAACTTTATCCATTAATTTAAGATAGGGAACTTTATATCGCCGGCTAAATAAATAGAGTGAGAAAATCACACCGATAGCCCCCCCATGAAAGGACATGCCACCACGCCATACTTTCAAAATTTCTAAAGGACTATGTAGATAAAAAGGCAGATTATAAAATAAGATATAGCCGATCCGTCCACCGATAATGATACCTAACAATGTATAGACCAGGATATTTTCAAACGCATCTTTGTTTAACAGCGGTTCTTTTTTATCGAGTTTAGAAAAATAATACCAACCACCAAATAATCCTATAATATAAGCCATCGCATACCAGCGAATAGCAAAAGGACCTACTTGAAGCATGATGGGATCGATGGCTGGATAGGGTATCATAAAAACCTGCTTATGGGCACACTTGCCCTCTTACGTTGAAGAGTATAAGATGATGTTAGCGGTGTTTGTATAAAAAATAAAGGGTTGAGCATGCAAGAACCAAGAAAATTAATTGATGATGTATCGCAAGTGATGGGAAGCTCGCTGGAAATATTAGCCGGCATAAAACACGATACCGAACGGATGGTCAAACACCAGTTCCAATCACTCTTATCCCAACAAGGATTGGTCACCCGTGAAGAATTTGAAGTGGTACGCGAAATGGCAGCAAAGGCACGCGAAGAAAACGAAAGGTTGCTCACACGTATTTATATGTTAGAAGAAAAAATTCGGGAAGGAAAAGGCGAGTGACTAGCGTAACATCTTTTCATCATAAAACATTGTGGCTGATTGGTTCAGGGCACATGGGTTCTGCAATTTTAGGCGGTTTGCCAGAGAGTATCTTTGAACATAACCAGTGGTTAATCGTTGATCATCATGCCCCGCAGGTAGAAAGGTGGAAGCATAAGGGAAAAACATGTGTGGCCAGTGATCTTAACGATTATCACGAACGGGGGAAGCCCGATTATGTGATTCTGGCAGTCAAACCGCAAGATTTAGGCGATGTCATTCGGTCTCTTCAGGAATGGCTGACACCTGATACCGTGCTGATCTCAATTGCAGCAGGTAAAACAATTTCCTTTATCGAGGGATGTGTTCCTTTTACGCTTCCCATTATTCGAACAATGCCAAATCTTCCTGCCCTTATTGGTAAAGGCGTAACCGTTGCTTGTGCCAATGAACAGGTTTTACCTGAACAAAAGGACATTGTTCAGCATCTGCTCCAGGCTATTGGCCATGTTTATTGGGTAGAACAGGAGACATTATTGAATGCAGTCACCGCGCTATCGGGAAGTGGCCCTGCTTATGTGTTCCATTTTACGGAGTGTTTGATTAAGGCTGGGCTAGAATTAGGATTGCCACAGGAATTAGCAACCAATCTGGCGCTTCATACCGTTGCTGGAAGCGCGGCACTCCCTGTTGAAACCAATCAGGATGTTTCAACACTTCGCGTTCAAGTGACAAGCCCTAAAGGAACAACGGAAGCCGCGTTGAATGTGCTGATGGCAGAAGATGGTCTATCCAGGCTTGTGAGCCATGCCTTGAAAGCAGCCTGTCAACGAGCAGCCGAACTTGCGCAATAAGTGACTGAATCACTAGTTACCCGCTTTCCATAAATCCATACGCATAAATTCTTTAAATGTGTCTGGATTGTGTGTGAGTTTGGTGACTTCTTTTTCATTAAGTCGAATAATATAGAAGTCGGTTAACTCATCGAGGCGGATAATTTTAGGGCTTTGCAGATCCATGCGGGCGTGAATGCCTTTTTGATAGAGTTCTTTATCGGCATTTTCGGCGATCATTTTTTCATCGAACACTAAATTAATATCCGTACCTGTGCGTGCAGGCACAATGGTACGGGGACGGTTTTTGTCCCTAAGCTCAAATTGAATTTCTTCAGCGACCATGGGATCGCCAATGAGAAGCAATAAATCATCTTCATCAAGTGTGATGGTGTATTGGCCATCATGTTCTTGATATTCTTTTTTATTGCCGTCTTTATCGGTGACAAGGAAATCGGTATAGAGCATTTCCATCGCATCTTTGGCGTATAACAAGTCATTGAAAACTAATGTAATTTGACTGTCATGTGGGCCCGTATTGACGCGCGCTTTTTGAAAAACGGCTTGAACAATTTTCTTAACTTCGTCGAACGCTTTTTTCCTGAATTTAATCATAGCATTTCCATTCCATAATAAACAAGAACCAATTGGTGTCTTTATAACTATTTATAATCTAAATTTATTTAAATATGGTTAACTTGTAATATTAATACATTAAATTTTTTACTAATATTTGGATTAAGCCAGCACAAATAGGATGTAGAACCAAAAATAGTTATTGCCTACTATAAGCAGAGTCTTGATGGATTGGCAACAAGGAATCTCACAATTTGCGTAATTCCTTATATGAAGCGTTTAACCGGGGAAATAATTTATTTCTTCTTATCGTAAGGATTCTTTGATTTACGAAAGAATACCCTAAGCGGCACACCAGGTAGGTTAAAATAATCCCGCAAATTCTGGATTAAATAACGGCTATAGCTTTTAGGGAGCTCTTCTGGCTTATTCCCGTTAATAATAAAGGTGGGTGGCCTTGTTTTGGTTTGGGTCATGAACTTCAGGCGGATGGGGCGTTTGTTGTTACCAAGAGGTGGTGGATTTTGTTCTTGTGCCTTTATCAGCCATTGATTAAGTTGATTGGTGGTAATAACACTGTTCCATAATTTATAAGTACGCAGTACCGATTTCATCAGTTTATTGGTATTATTCCCTTCAAGGGCACTGATCGGGATGATAGGCACACCTCGGACAGAAGATAAGGATAATTCAATTTTATCCTTAATGGCAGGCAACCACAAAGCGGGGTGGTCTACTAAGTCCCATTTATTGGCAGCAATGACCAAAGCACGTCCTTCCTGGATAATTCTGTCGGCAATAGTTAAATCCTGATGCTCCATGGGAGTCATGGCATCGATGAGCAAAATGACAACATGAGCAAAACGAATCGCTTCTAAAGAATCACCAACCGCAAAAAACTCAAGATCATTGGTGATTTTGGCTTTTTTACGCATACCGGCTGTATCAAAAAGTTTGATACGCGCCCCTTCAAATTCCCATTCGGTTGAAATAGCATCGCGGGTAATACCAGCTTCGGGGCCAGTCAACATCCGTTCTTCACCAAGTAATTGATTAACAAGCGTTGATTTTCCTGCGTTTGGACGGCCAACGATGGCAACTTGAATAAATGGGTTGGTATCAGGAACGATGTTCTTCGATAGATCCGCTTCTTCATCCAATGGGTCAGCATCGGATAGCTCTGTTTGGTTTACATCGTGGTCCTCAAATTCGTCCTCTTCTTCCGGCTCTTCTTGATGAATATAAGGCAATAATTCTTCCCAAAGATCCATGACGCCAGCACCATGTGCGGCAGAAAGGAAGACCACTTTTTCAAAGCCTAATGAATAAGCTTCAGTGGCTTCCCGCGCTACTTTTTCGCTCTCGCATTTATTCACAAGTAGGATGGTTGGGGTGTCTTTACGGCGCAGCCAGGAGGCAAAATATCGATCTTCGGCTGTAACACCGGCTTTTCCATCAACAACTAACAGTGCAAGGTCGGCCTGATCAATTGCACGTTCGGTTTGATTGAGCATGCGGCCTTCAAGTGTTTGTGGTGGTGCTTCTTCAAGGCCCGCGGTATCAATAACCGTAAATTCGTAAGGGCCATAAACGGCAAGCCCTTCGCGTCGGTCTCGCGTTACTCCTGGAGTGTCGGCAACAATGGCTGATTGCTTACCCGTCAGCCGGTTAAACAGGGTTGATTTGCCCACATTGGGGCGGCCTATAATAGCTACTTTAAAGCGCGTCATAAATAATAAATGGAATGAATTGAACGGTTATTTGCTGCCAAGAACGATTAATTGAGCAGAGTTAGTAATGTAGTATATTTGTTTGTTAACAACAATAGCTGATCCTTGTATACCAGAAGGAACATTATCGACATCAACGATGGTGCCATCTTTAGGTGTCAGGTACATTATTTTCCCTTGTGAGCTGATAAGCACCAGCTGATGGTTAATTAGTAATGGATTGGACCAGTAAATAAGGTCTTTTTGTTTTTTAGGGTTTGCGTATTTAGGGAGGGGTTTAACCCATTTGATAAAACCTGTGCCGGTATGAATGGCCATCAGGTTATTATTCATATCGATAACATAGATAAAATCATTAGCAACCCAAGCCATTTGATTGCTGGATAATTCTTTTTCCCAGATGCGTGCTCCAGAAGACGTATCATGCGCTGTTATTAATCCACCATGGCTGATGGTGAACAAGAAATTATCTTTGACAATCGGCGATACTGGAATATCAACAACTTGCTGCACCTTGGTTAATTGCGAACTGGTACCTGTAACGGTATCTGACCAGACTTCAACTCCATTGGATAAACGTAAAGCAAATATTTCACCCGAAGAATAAGGAACAAAAGCCAGTTCACGATCTTCATCTAGCACAATCGAAGCAGAACCAGAAACACCGAGTAATTCTTCTAAGCCACTGTGCGACCACACAATACTGCCTGTGCTGCGTTGAAGGGCAAACGATTTATTATCGGAGGATACAACAAAAACATATTTATCATTAACCGTTGGAGCTGCGCGGAAAGGCGACAATACCGATTTCTGCCAGAGTATTTTTCCATCAAGGGCATCAAGTGCAAAAATTTCACCGGTTCCAGTGGTTAAAAATAACTGGCCTTTATTGAAAGTAACGCCGCCGCCGCTATAAATGCCATGTTCTTTATTCGGTAAAAAATACTTAGACCATAACTCCTTTTCCGGATGGTCAAGGGCATGGGCGCTGACAAAGCCGCCGCTACTCAGCGAAAAAATCTTTCCATCGGCAATAATCGGTGTTGTTTGTAAAGGATATCCCCGAGAAGGAGAATGGCCTATTGACGTTTTGGTTCTCAGTTTATAACGGTCAAACCCTTCTACATCACCTTGTTTTTCTCCATCAAGCGAAATGATCGGCCACTCAGCAAGGGATGTCGGCGCAGGTAGTGTAATCTCCAGATCATTGGCACCAGCATCCTGTTGGATCGCACGTTCTTCGCTAAGAACAGAGTGGCGCTCACCTGGCAATTTTTTCTTATCATTACCGCCAAACCAGTCGGGTAATGCAGAACATGCAGGAACCAAAAGGATGATGATAAGAGAAGCAAGAATAGTGCGTTTATTCATGTAAAGAACGGGGTTTAGTTGATCCAGATATTTTTTTCTGCGGTTGAGGCGCTGCATTTAAAGAAGCAATTTGTCCTGGAAATAGCGCATTGGCAAGTTCTTCCATCCGTTGACGGATCGTTGAGGGCGTGAATGGATCATTCAGCAAGGTGCTGATAAGGGCGCGCTGGTGTTTCTCGTCGTGATGGAGAATTGCAATATTAAGCAAAGCCTCGTTTGCAGAGAAGCGAAATGGCCCATCCTGACGGGCAAGCTTTGTAAGTGTTTTTTGTGCATCGTCTTCCGAAAGCAGATGCTGGTCTAATCCTACATAAACGGCTGATAAATCGGCTAAATCGCGCAAAGCAACTGAATTGGACGAATGATCGGACACAGACTTATAAACCGCAATAGCTTCCTTTCCTTTCCCATGAGAGGCAAGTAGCTCAGCCTCTTTAAACTGCGCAAGCACTTTGGTATTCGTTGGTTGTGCGGCAAGGGTATGGAATATCTTTGCAATGTTGGGGGGATTGTTTGCTGGATCGTTTGCTTGTTGAAGTGCTTTATAAAGTCGGTCACCTTCTTGCTGGTGCTTGTTATCGAGGTAATAATTATACCCGGAATAAACCGATGTAACGACAATCGCTAGAAGTGCTAACAACAGATAAAAACGCGAACCATGTCTCCAGATTTTTAAGAATCGTTCAAATCGAAGGTCATCCTGAATTTCATCAAGTATATCTGCCATAAAATTGCATCCCGGTAATGTATAATACGTTTAGTGAGCCAAATTGTTAAAAGGCGAATCGAGTGAAAAAGGAGGTATTTGCACATCGATGGTTTGATTATCGTTGCTGTCGATCATCTCATAATCCCCAACCATGATACCAAAACCGGTGGTTAGCTGAGTGCAACTGGTATATTCGAAAGCGGCATTAGGCTCAATCACAGGTTGCTGGCCTATAACACCCGTACCAAATACTTCCTGGATGGAACCATTTGCATCATATACACGCCAATGGCGATTAAGGAGTTGAATGGGTTGTTCGCGGTTATTTTCGATTTTGACTGTATAAGCCCACGCAAAATAATCATCAGGCGGGCTGGACTCACTCTCCAGATAACGTGGAATCACGGTTACTTTGATATCATTGGAGACTTGGCTGAAAATAAACTCTCGGTTCATAGCTTCCTGAGGGGAAAAATTGAATCTTCTAAAGAGCACGCAGTATAGTCGATATCGTCTTATTTGTCGAGGGGCAATAGCTATTCTGCGAATAGGATTGTTGTGGTGCCAGTAGGGGGGGCTAAATGAAGTATAACGCCCGGGCCTGTTCTAAAGTGAAGTGCAACACCTTATGATGTTTGTTGTCAAAACAGATAATCAAAAGGATGTTGCATAGAATATCGTAAAACCAAATAAAATATGAAAATATCAAACAGCTCTATATCAACGGGATGGTCAAATCGTGAAAATGGCTACTGATCTTTATCTTCATTCAATATGTTAGGTGGTTATCTGCCTCGGCCGCCATATGCAGCAACACCTTGATCGGGGATCCAAACGCTGGCTGGCGGGGTATCGGTTTGATAGAAAATATCAATAGGGATACCTCCGCGTGGATACCAATAACCACCAATGCGGAGCCATGAGGGAGAAAGTTCGTTAATAAGTCGTTTGGCAATCATCACTGTGCAGGCCTCATGGAAGGCGCCATGATTACGGAAGGAACCCATTAATAATTTGAGTGACTTGCTTTCAACAAGCCATTGGTTAGGAATATAATCAATGACAATATGGGCAAAATCAGGTTGGCCGGTAATAGGGCACATCGAAGTGAATTCCGGGCAGGTAAAACGGACGACGTAGGGGGTGTCCGGGTGAGGATTCGGTACTTTTTCAAGAATGGCTTCTTCTGGTGATTGCGGCAGTGTTGATTGTTGACCGAGCTGAGATAAATGGGAATAAAGCGTAGTTTCCATGATCATATTCCTTCTAGGATTCTTTGACGTAGGCATACATGTAGAAATCTTTCCCCTTGCCGTGGAGATAGGCATAATGTTTAAGTAGGCCTTCACGCTTAAATCCTAATTTTTCAAGAACACGCGTTGATGCTTTGTTTTGCAGGGTAACCGTAGCTTGGACACGTTCGATCCCCATTTGGGCAATACTGAATTTGATCATTTCCTTCAGGACTTTGGTCATAATACCTTTATTCCAGTAATTGCGGGCTAGATCGTAGCTAATTTCACCGCGCTTGTGCAGCTGGCTCCAGTTATTGAAACCGCAAGTGCCGATAATGGTATTGGTTTGCTTGTCAACGATAGCCCAGTAGATACTGCGCTGATGGGTAAACAAACTAGACCAGTAACGTAGCTCATGGACAGCTCCATCGATGGATGTTGGAATATCTTCATCGGAGATAAAGCGGTTTACTTCGGGATCTGTGATATAAAAATAAAAACCAGCGGCATCTGCTTCATTGATTTCGCGCAGAATAATCTCATCGTTAACGTGAATAATGGGGAATGAATTAAACACTGGATGCGTCGTCATAATGGCCTCATGTTAAATGATGATGATGGTGATGGTGATGGTAAAGTGCTGGATCGGATATGCCTGCGTCATTAAATCCCTGTAAGCGTAATGTGCAGCTATCGCAGGTGCCGCATGCGATGCCATCAGGAAGTGGATCATAGCAGCTTAATGTGTTGGCATAATTGACCCCCAGCTGTAATCCAAGCTGGATGATTTCGGATTTTGTCTTCTGAATGAGTGGAGCATGAATATGGAAATTAGATTGCTCGACACCAGCTTTGGTTGCCAGATTAGCAAGGGTTTGAAATGCTTCGATAAAGGCGGGACGACAATCGGGATAACCGCTATAATCAACGGCATTGACGCCGATAAAAATATCATGGGCACCAATGACTTCGGCATATGCCAATGCGTAGGAAAGAAATACGGTATTACGGGCAGGGACATACGTTATAGGAATATGGCCAATGGTTCCAATTTCCTGATTTTTGGGAACATGAATATCCAGATCGGTTAATGCGGAACCACCAAATAAACCTAAGTCAATGGTGGCAATGCGGTGCTCAATGACACCGGCCTGCGCTTTAATCACTTTACCGGCAAATTCAAGTTCTACCGCATGGCGTTGCCCATATTGAAAACTGAGGGCATAGAGGTCATAGCCTTGATGGTTGGCAATGGCCAACGTGGTAGCTGAATCCAGCCCGCCGCTTACAAGGACGATAGCTTTAGTACGGGTAGAGGGAGTAACAGTAACCGCTGTATGTGACATTAGGCGATCCCAATAATTTTATGAATTTGCAGCGATAGGCGGTAGCCTTGAGTAAGCGCCAGATGTTTGGCGTGGTCAAGATTTGCTTTGTTTTTTTGGGGGTTACCTTCATCCATCGGCTGTACGTAGGTGGGAATCGCCCATTCATATTGGCCGATATCGGCGACATCTTGATAGAGCGGATGATGGGCAGAAATAATAAATTTAACGCCAGAAAGTCTGCGTAGCAAGTCAGGACGGATAGGCTGATAGCCGCTTCCTGTATTCTTTGGAGAGCAGATAATATGAACGTGGCGGTGAATGGCGCGAAAGAGGGTGCCGTTGGTTTCCACCTGAACTTCAAAGCCACCATCAATAAGGGCTTGGCATAATGCTTCAATCGGCTGCCTAAAGGGTTCTCCTCCGGTAATAACCACCAGAGTCCTTATGCGTTCCTTTGCGTCGTTACAGGATAGTTGTTGTACCGAAGCTAAGATGTCATCCAGTGGCTGGGGATGGAATGATTCAAATTCGGTATCACAAAAATCGCAGGAAAGGTTGCAGCCGCCTAAGCGGATAAAAACAGCCGGATGTCCGGCAAAGGGACCTTCACCCTGAAGCGTAGGAAATATCTCCTGGATATCTAATGTGAGGCCATCACCTAAAAGGGGAGGGCGTTTTGGGTTCTGACCATGCATAGGCTGTATTGTGTCTATAAGAAAATTAATGATGGGCTGCTTCAAATATCCCTGCGATTATAGACGATATTAGCCTTAAGTGCTACTAAAATGAGGCTATAACAATGATATATGTAATATATATTAAAAATATTATAAGTAATTAATATTTTTGATAAATAAATTAGTTTATATAAATAAATTTAATGGCTTGTGTATAATAAAAGTGTATTTTTTTGTGTTTGTTTTCAAAATATAGCGATGTTTATTTAATAATTTTTTATCCATCTACCTTAGATTTATATGTATAGCTTCATATAATATTAGGGGTAATTATGGTGGGTGGTACTATATATATTTCTAGTTGCGGCTGCCCTGCTTGTCAGGCGCTTCATCAGCAGCTTTATCAAGGGCAGGCAAATACCAAGACAGCAATCGGTAATACGGAGGCTCACCAGCCAAGTCACTCGTTAGGAATTGAGTCGATATTTACGATTGACCAACCTAATTATGTTAAATCCCTTATGTTAGGCTATTCATGGACCAGTACTGTTAATCAAAGTACGGTTATAACGTATAGTTTTGCGGGTCCAAGTTATTATGCGGCTACAACCTATGGAGCAACGACTATGTCTGGTTCGTTGCAGGCATTGGCGGCGCAGACCTTATCCATTTGGTCACATTATGCCAATGTGACCTTTCAACTTGATAATTCTAATGGGGGAGCTAATGCCGATATCCATTTCAGTCAGGCCGATTTACCGGGGTGGGCAGGCCTTACTCTTCCGTTTACCAGTGGTCAGACCTATAATAGTGCGGATGTGATTATTGATACCGGCCAATCGGGCAGTTATTTAAATTTTACGTCTCTGCACGAGCTTGGCCATGCCCTTGGTTTATCGCATCCATTTTCCGGTACGTTTACCTTGCCTACGAACATGGATAATTATAATAATACCATTATGTCGTATACCCAGGGAAACCAGGCTAATTATTCGCATTTACCTGTGACACCGATGATTTATGATATTGCCGCTATTCAGCATCTTTATGGAGTCAATACCAGTTATCATAGTGGCAGCGATAGCTATGGTTCTGAAGGCGCCAATCTCAGTGGCGGTTCCATGACCATATGGGATGGTGGAGGGAATGACACCATTGATTCCAGCTGGTATAGCGGAAATGTGTCAATTGATTTAAGGGAAGGGGAATCTAACTACAGCACCATTAATCAATTTTTCATTTGGAATGCTTTTGGCGCCAATATTGAAAATGCTAATACCGGTATGGGTAGTGATACGATTAATGGTAATAGTCTAAATAATGTGGTTACGTCTGGAAGCGGGGATGACAGCATTTACGGTTATGATGGGAATGATAGCCTGCAAGGGAATGCGGGCAATGATTTGCTTCAGGGTGGAACGGGGAATGACCAGTTAGAAGGTGGTAAAGGCAATGACACCCTGAATGGCAATGAAGGAGCTGACAATATTTTTGGCAATAATGATAATGATAGCATAACAGGTGATGATGGAAACGATATTATCTATGGTGGAACTGGCAATGATACAATTAATGGAAACGCCGCAACAGACTCTATTTATGGTGAAGACGGTGATGATTTTCTCCGTGGTGGAAAGGATAATGACACGATCATTGGCGGTACCGGAAACGATACAATTTACGGAGATGCAGGCAATGACTTGTTAACGGGTGGTACTGGAGCGGATCGTTTTTATTTTGATGCTCAATCCGGTGCCGATACGATTGCTGATTTTCAATCCGGTCAAGACGCCATTTATATGGTTGCATCTGTTTATTCTTCAGTTAACGATGTGTTAGCGCATACCTCTTATAGTGGTGGGAATGCTTTTGTTGATTTAGGGGCTGGTAATAGTATCAGTCTCATTGGTATTAGTTCGTTACTAAGTAGCGATATTCATATCATCTAACGAGCATTGTGGTATAAGACTTAGCGTGAAGATAAATGTTTGATTGAAACAGGAATAGAATGCAACCGAAGGACGTGCTTATTGCACTATTGGTTATTATATTGTGGAGCCTTAATTTCGTGGCTTCCAAGATCGCGCTTGAGCATTTTCCTGTATTTTTCCTGGTTTTTCTTAGGATGTTATCTACATCCGTTGTTCTTGTGCCCTTTCTGAGAAGTTTTAAGAAATTAAGAATTTCATGGGTGTTGCTGATGGGGATTTCGTTTACCTGGGCAACGCTGCATATTAGTGCGCTGTTTTTGGCGTTGCATATGGGGCTTGATGTTTCTGCTGCCATTATGATTGACCAGTTGCGTGTCCCGTTTGTCGTGATACTGGGATTGTTTATTTTTAAAGACACAATTGGCTTTAAAACATTTTCTGGGATATTATTATCGTTGATCGGAACTGCTTTCATTGCGGGTACACCAAGCCTGCATGGTAATTATATCCCTTTTATATTGATGGTTGCTAGCTCATTTGCCTGGGCGCTATATAATATCCAGCTCAAGTTTACCCATAATTTAAAAGTCCTCTATTTCTTAGCGTGGGTAACGCTTTTTGGTCTTATCCAGGCAACGCCTTTAACATTTCTTGTTGAAGAACACCATTGGGATATCCTGCTATCGGCTAAACCGATCCACTACACCGCCGTTTTTTATTCAGGTGTAATCAATACTGTTATTGGCAATGGTTTATGGTATAAGCTGTTAAAGAAATATTCGGTTAATCAGGTCGTACCTTATTCGTTGTTAGTACCCTTTTTTGGGACCTTGGCTGCGGTGATTGTGTTAGGAGAAGTATTGACATGGCAAATTGTGGCGGGTGGGGTCTTGACGGTTGCGGGAGTTACGATCATTATGATGCGTAGGCCAAGGCTTTTGGTAAGTGGAAAGGAAGAATAGGATGGACTCAAAACTGGATATCAAATACAGACCTTCCCCCAATTTTAGCAGTCGCCCCGATGGTGGAGATATTGATATGGTTGTTCTCCATTATACCGGTATGCGTACGGGGGAAGATGCGTTAGAACGGCTTTGTGATAAAGAATCTGAAGTCAGTTCCCATTACCTTATTGCAGAAGATGGAACGATCTATCAACTGGTGCAGGATGATAAACGTGCTTGGCATGCTGGTCAGAGTGCGTGGCGCGGTAAAGATCAATGTAATAACCGGTCAATCGGTATTGAGATCGTAAATCCAGGGCATGAATGGGGATATCGCCCTTTTCCTGCTGCACAAATGCAGTCAGTGCTTCGGCTATGTAAAGAATTGATTCGAAAATATGCTATATCGGCCCGCAATATTGTTGGGCATTCTGATATCGCTCCAACGCGTAAGCAAGATCCTGGAGAGCTTTTCCCGTGGGAATGGTTGGCGGAAAATGGCGTAGGTTTATGGGTTGCTCCTGATTATACCAAAGATATGGTCTTATTAACGCGCGGTGATGAAGGTGAAAATGTAGAATTAATTCAAAAAGCCCTCGCTTATTATGGTTATAGCATAGAGTGCAGTGGGAAGTATGATTTAGACACTGCCTTGATCGTCACCACCTTTAAGCGCCATTTTTGTCCGGAACGGGTGAATGATAAATGGGATGGTACAGCGGCTAAAAGCCTGCTGCGACTGATTAAAATGACCCAGGAAATCGTGGGCCTTGAAACTCCAGTTGAGTTTAGGTCGTAGCCCTCAATACCCGTATGTTTAGAAGCGAATTAGAAATAGCGTATATTCAGCTCTTATGCCCCTTGCGCTTCAAGCGCAAGGGTATATAGAGAATGCATACTTGATAATGATTTTCCGACCACGGCTGTGGTTCTAGACGAATGTACTCAGCAGATTTACGTTTTTTATATGGGCGTCATAATATTGCAACGATATTAACATACTATTAATTTATTTATAATTTTCGACCATATTATGAAGATAGATAATTTGTTAATAGGAACGGATGTTTCCTCCGAAGCTATATTTAAACTAGTCAACTGGCTTATACCTCCCCATTTTACACAGCGTAATACGGATCATCCTTTCACCCGCTTGGCTATCCCTAAAGAGGATCTTTTTAT
Source organism: Alphaproteobacteria bacterium (assembly GCA_016722515.1). Taxonomy (NCBI): domain Bacteria; kingdom Pseudomonadati; phylum Pseudomonadota; class Alphaproteobacteria; species Alphaproteobacteria bacterium. The sequence goes on along the minus strand of JADKJE010000009.1, from coordinate 23,844 downwards.
GGGGTATGAACGATATATAAATGAATTGGAAAGGCTTGAAGCAATCATTTCTAGCCGTGCAGCATCGCCTAAACTTAAAACAGAAAAAATGAATGAAATGAGGCTGCTCTTAGATCAATTTTCTACGACCGTAGCGGTTAAGAGTAGTAAGGAACATGGTGGAATAAATAGTTATAACTATGGGGACATTAGAATCGTTACATGCAAGGTAATTGAAATCTATTTTCAAACACAGCTGGTGTTTTTTCTTGAAAAAGAGAATGCTATTGAATTCATGGAAGCTCAGATACAGTCTATGTTTGTGATTATGGGTCAAACGGATCATTCTGATGCGCTCCAAAAAACAACCCAATTATTAGTGGGTAACCTGTTTTTTAACCTTGGGCAGCTGTATCGGAAAAAGGGCAATGTCCGTAGAGCTCTTGCTGCGCTGGAAAATTGTTTTGAACATGCCCGGGATATTCCTAATTATCGTCAGGCTAGAGATAGTGCTTTAGAATTAGCCAATCTCTATCTGTCAATGGCAGATACGAGCCATAAAACAATGATGAAGGCAGCTCAATATCTAGAAGAGCATTTAAAATACAGTGCTGGCTTACCAGATACACGTGCCTATATGATCGGCCAAGCAGAAGCGGCTTTCTTAGATGGAAATCAACGTGTTGGAACCTGCAGCGTAGGACAATGTACGGTGGTGACTGTCCGATGTATGGATGTGCGTTATCAGAATCGTTCATTGATTTTTCATAAAGATGATACCATGGAGCCGAATGCGATTAAGAGCCTTTTGCATCAGCTACCCAAAGACACACCGTGGCAAGTGGGAATTTATGGCTCATCAAGTGTGTATCCAGAGGTTTCTTATAGAAATTTATGTGAAGTATTGGGGGTATTGCGTGAATATCCTAATGTTATCATTGATCGGGCGTCTATCTGGGATAAATCGTCACCACATGCTTTCATTTATGATGCTCAGACTGGAGAGGTGACACAGGGGTGGGCAGCCAGACCACGTAGTGATTTAGACTGTGCAATGAGTTCTGTGCTTAACCCCGTCACAATGCTGGATGATCAGCCGTCATTGACCCATTTTCATGTTGCCTATAATTTAATAGGAATTGATACCGAAAAGGAAGCTCCCGCTAATCAACGTTACCTATCCATTTGCACATTGCTGACCTATGCAGCTGATTTGGACAAATATAAATCAAATGAAGATTTTAATCATCAATACCGCGAAAAGGTTCATCAAAATAATGATTTAAGATATGCAAGAAAATACAAGGAGGAATGTGGTGTTGCCAAATTATGTCGGCAGACACAGAAAGTGCTTTTTAAAAAAATAGGTGAATGTGTAACAGCATATATACCTGACAAAACGGATTACATGAATCATTGTCAGGAATTGCTAAATAATATACTTCATTTCAATGTGTGTATTGGACGTGATGCAGAAAAAATAAATCAGTTATTTTTTGATTTCTTGATGAATGGTGGTGTCTATCTTGAAAATAATCAATTAAAGATAAATGAAACATTAAGGCCTAAATATCCTGGGCCTACTTATTTTCATGCTATGGCAAATAATGATGTTTCTAATGATGCTGAAATGACAGAAATAGATGAGCAGCAAAATAGTCAATCTGAGCCGTTTTGGATTCTTCCAATCGATTATCGTACTCAATTGAATGCATTTTTGCAGGAAATGGATGATAAGGGCAGCGAAATATCAGCCCTTGGTTACGCTAAAGATACGATTGAATTAAACCTGTTATTTGAAAAGACAAAAGAAATTCTTAATGATCCTACCGCCAGTAATCTATTGAATGCTATGAAGGATATGATGGTCAATGGATCAATGACGCTCCTAGAAAAGGAGTATGCCTCATTAGCGTATGGTTATTGTCGGGCTTTGTTCGAACACATGATGGGGGATGATGAGTCGGGCACGCTACTTACGATAGTGATCGATACATTAAACACAGCAAAGAGAACGAATCAATTAACACCCCCAGAACAGATGCTCATCAATCATCTGCTTATGTTAAGCTATCGTTTTTTGGGAGAAATATATTATTCTCAATCGAGTGATTCAAGGGATGGATCCATATTCGATAAGTTGGAAAATGACCCCCGAGCGTTGTTTCATAAAGCAGCTTTTTGTGCGTCTGAAAACAAAAATTATCTGGAACTTAAACGTATTTATAAACAAATTTCAGAAACCTATAGGAATGATGAGGACCCAGATCTTAATGATTCCTATAAAGTAGCGTATTATAAATATCAATCCAAGCATCCTAGTTGGGCTATACTGGACCAAGGAGCTTATGAGATATTTGAAGGTGAAGCTTCCTTATTAAACGGTTCGCAACGGATTGGAACGCGAGATATTGGCAGATCTTGTTTTGTGACCATTCGCTGTACAAATCCAATATATGACAATCTTTCGCTCGTATTTAATAAAACAAAAGAATTTTCCTTTCCTGCTATTCAAACACTGCTAGAGTATTTACCCCAAGATTCGGGATGGGATGTTGGGATATACAGCGCTCCTTTGCCAAATCACTCAACATATGGGTTGGAGATGGATATAAATACAAGAGAGGTCATCACCATTTTAAAGCAGATGAACAGGAATCCTATGCGCTTGCATCTTAACCTCACCATGCCCTGTAATGAAGGGATAACTTATGATGCAGCCAGTGGAAACTGCACGAGGGTAATACCTGGAATTGCCAGGCCAGATGGTTGTATGGGGAGATTAAATACACTCAATGAGCAGCGCTTATCGCTGAAGCAAGGAAGATATAAACAATTTCACATAGCGTATGATTTACGTAATCATGCCCCTTCATTGCTGGTAAAACCGTATTTGCGCCAAACGGTACTGGAAGAAATACATTCCTTGTTTGAGTGTGCAGAAAATTTTGCGGCCATTATGCAGGGTAATATGGATCACTTCTTATCGCTTGCTGTCCAGACCAAATTGTGTAAAGAAACCTTCAGCGCTGTTAAAGAGGCGTTAGCTACGCAATTAAAAACAGTCTTTAACGAAGGTTCTGAAAGGAATAAATTATTATATCGTGAAAGCGAGGACATATTAATAAAAAATATGTTGGAATCCGGCGTGATCTTTCGTATCGGGAAAGCTCCAGTAGAGCATAATCAAGCCTTCTTTGCGATGGTTAAGGAGATGAAATTTTGTGTACATTCAACTGGGCATGTTACGATGAAGCATGATTATTTCAAGAGATTCGCCCAAAAACAGAATGTGCAATTGCCAAATGCCGTGTCTTCGCCACGGTTGTGAGGTGAAGGGTTCATTGTTTAGTTTTTAGGTTTATGCTCGCTAAATGGAAATAAATAATCCGTTACTTCTTTGCTGTTCCATTCATATGCACCTTCGACACGGCCAATTTCTTTGCCTCTTGGGCCGATGATAATCGTAGTCGGTAGGTTTTTAACGCCCAATGCAGCGAAGGCTGCATTGCTTTTATCAAACAAAATGGGGAGTGAGCTGATTCTGCGGGAATTATAAAAATTCTTTACAGGCTCAACCCCTTTAAAATCGAGTGAAATAGGCACGACGGTTATCCCTTGTTGATCAATATCACCAATGGCAGCCATTTCTCTCATTTTATGTTCAAGCGCATCCAGGCTTGGCAATTCGTGTATACAAGGAGGGCACCAGGTGGCCCAGAAGTGAAGCAGTACAATTTTGCCGCGCAGTTCCTTGAGATTATGAGGTTTGCCTAGTGCATCGTAAATGGTGATTTCTGGAACCGGTTGGTGGCTGCCTTCCTGAACAACGTCTTTAAAGGGTTGCGGGTGCATATCCACCACTTTGATGGCATAGGCAGGAAACGACAATAACGATAAACCACATCCAACAAGCACCAATAACATTCTGAACGACACGGGAACCTCCTGCAGTTTTTAAGTATATATATCATTCCCGAATGTGGCTGTGAAAGCAACAGCTTTTACGTTTTTGCCGATGCTTGATTTTAGGGGAATGACAGGCTGTATTAAGACGGTGTTTGTTTTCTATTCTTAATAGAGAGCGATTTTTGGAGGTCTCGGATAATAAAACGGGCTGGATGCAGAAGAGACAGTATGTCGGTAGAAACAGGTAAAGGTGAATTGGTTATTTCGGCGGCAATGAGTGATCCCAATAAGGGTGCATGTGTTAAGCCGCGTGACCCAAGGCCGACATTGATATAAAGTCCCGGTTCTGTTTGGGCTGGCTGGTACAACGAAAAATTTTTACCGTGGCGCAGGTCGTGATAAGCGTGTTGATAAAAGGCAAAGTCAGGAATGGGGCCTGCGCACGGCCTCCGATCTGGAAGGGTGGTACGGAAATTAACGCGTCCCTTGGCAGGAGCACTTCTGTCTCTATCAAAACGAAGTTGCGTTGCGCCAAAAATTGATTCAATCATAAAATGATGCTCTTCTATATCTAGATTTAAATCGTATTGATGGTCTGCATTAAAGCTAGCACCTGCCACATGAACGCCATGGATGGCGGGAATCAGATAGTCATCGAAAATAAGTGGTACGCGTAAAGCACGGCTGGAAGGGGTTTCTTCAAGATAGGCGAGTTGTCCACGAATAATACGAAATGGCAACCATGAGGTAAGCGGAAATTGTCTCGCTTCTGTGCCATTAGCAATGACTAAGGCCGGAGCTTTAGCCAGGCAAGAGCCCGAACGGTCGTACACATGCCAAAGACCATCCATCCGCTTTATGCTTAATGCTTTGCTGTGCGTAAGCAGGGTTAGATAGGGAGCAGAAAGACAGAGGTACAGCTTACAGAGATTTTGTGGTTGAAGATACATGCTCCCAGGAAAAAAGAGCCCCGCATGATCGATGGTTATCCCCGCAATTTCTGAAGCTTCAAATGGATTAACATGGTAAGCCAGTGAGTTAGAAACCCAGGAGGGAAGGGTAGATTTTCGTCTCGAAAAACTGGTTGATAATTGAAGGGCACCACAATGGGGGTCGCCTATTGAGAAAGAAAAATTCTCAGACACTGTATGATAGTGAGAAATGGCATATTCATAGCTTTGACGATAATAAGCCGAAAGCGGGTCACTTTCTGGCAGTATAAGTGGCATGACGATGCCAGCCATATTGCCGGAAGCTTCCTGTGCAACATCAGAATGTTGTTCAAGTACCGTGCTCCGACAGCCATAGTGTGCAAGGTGATAGGCCGTACTTAAGCCAGCGATTCCACCGCCAATGATAATCACATCATTCATCGCATCGTGTTTAGGATAAATGAACCAGGGTTTACAGATGGGGGGCATGGAACAGAAATGACTAGCTGTGGTCTTCTAACGCTTTGATATCTGGCTGGTTTAGGTGTTTTTTGATGGTGTCTTCATCTTCTTTCTCAGGTTTTAACTCTAAAGCCTGGCGCCATTTGTACAGTGCTTCATGCTTGCGTCCTAGCGCATCATAAATGCTGGCGAGATGATCAAGTAACACAGGGTCATCAGGGGTGATTTCTATCGCGCGTTCTAGGTAAGGAAGTGCATCATCATACCGCTTAAGCGTATAAAGGGCCCAACCCATACTATCGATAATATGGGCATCATTGGGTTTTGCCTGGAGCGCTTTGCTAATCATGGCTAATGCTTCATCCAGATTTTGGTTACGCAAGACCTGGCTATAACCTAAAAAATTAAGTATTTCAGGTTCGTCTGGCAATTGTTTTTTGAGGTCGGTAAGGATAGTAAAGGCCTTATCCCACTCGTTGGATTTTTGATAGGAAAAAGCCAGTGCATAGCTGACAGGCCATGATTGTTCAATAGGTGTGTCACTGCCCATAGTCTTAAGGGCCGATTGATAATTTTCAATTGCTTTGTTGTAATCTTTTTTCTCAAAATAAAAATCACCTAAAACCAGATGAGGGGTTGAAAATTGTGGATACTTAACCGTGAGTGAGAGCAGCAATTTCGTCGCATCAAAATCCTGGTTTAACTTGATGAGGCACCGAGCTTGGTTAATGGCTGAAGGATAATAATAACCGCTGGCTTCGGGAATGTCTCTGAATTGCTCAAGGGCTTCCTGGCATAAATCCTGATCCTGATGAATCAGGCCAATCATCAATTTGGGTTCGTCGTGGGTGGGATCCAGTGTTTTAGCAAGATAGGAGTACGCCATAGATTCATGCAGCATGCCCTTGCTGTAAAGTGCGGACACAATTTCCAGCAGTGAAGATGAAAGCCCCTGGCTTGGTGTTGTAAGTACAGGAGAAGGAGCTTTTAAAGAGCCTTTTTGCAGGCGCTGTATTTCCCTCTCAACCGAAAAATTTTCAGACGCTCCTTTTTTAGCAAAAAGCTGGTACATCTGAATGGCAAGATCTTTATTCGCATGGCGCTCAAAAGCATTGGCTGCGATGCGGGTGATGCGGTAGGAGACGATATCAGCTTGGAGTAATGATTGATAATGCTGTACTGCTTCAGGTAAGTGCCCTTCGACATCGTCAATCAACCCGATGTAATAATCGGCAGGAAGCGTAAAGACTCCTGAACTGGCAAGTTGTTTTAAGATAGTCTTCGCTTTCTCATCTTCATGAAGGCCAACATGGGCCCACACGGCAGTGAGATAGGCGGCCAACTGATGGATGTTGGTAATTTTTTCATTGGTTTTTAACATCGGTTCAATATATCCGAGCGCATCTTGATAATGCTGATTCTTAACATTCATAATGGCAACCAGCAGTCGTGGCGCAAGGTTGTCGGAATTTTTTTCAATGAGGGTTGTGCCTAATTGGTTTGCATCGTCTAACTGCCCAGATAGCCATTTAAGTTGGAAAGCCTCCATCAGAAGGCCATCTAATTCAGGTGCATATCGATAACTTTCTAACATGTGTGCAGCAGAAAGTGTCAGTAATTTTTCCTTAAACGCATGTTTACTGGCAAGAAAATCTCCGGCAAAACTTTTAGGAGTGTCGTTTTGAGTCAGATGGATAGCCTGACGATGTGGCATGCCACCTAGCTGCTTTTTGATAAGCAGAATTCCACCACCAAAAAGACAAATAAATAAAAGGAGAGCAAGCAGTGTTCTGATGCGAGGAGTTTTCATGTGTTACGTATGTATGAATGAACAAATAATTGATTTTTCAGTCTACAGGAGAAAAACATTCGGTGCAATACTAAGCATGCCCAACTTCAGTAGAATACTGATACCAATTAAACCCAAGTGATTTAACGGCCTTATTCCATTTATAACTGTTATCGGTCACAAAGATAAGATCATAGTCGGCTGTTATGGGAACCCACATGTTTTTCTCAATTTCAGCCTCAAGTTGACCGGGTAACCAGCCAGCATGACCTAATACAAAGATACTGTCTTTAGGCCCTTTTTTTTGAACGATCTCATGGAGAAGATCTACATTAGGGGTGATGGCAATATTATTGTGAATCGAGAACATTTCGTTATGTTTAAATTCGGCAGAATGGAGAATATAACCTTTATCGGCATCAATCGGTCCACCAAAATGGATGGGGATAGTACCTTCGGGAATAGAGTCATAACTGATACTTAATTGTTCAAGTACTTTGGACCATTGAATATTGCTGATGACCCGATTCACTACGACACCAATAGCCCCTTGCTCATCGTGGGCGCATATATAAATAACAGCTTTGGTAAAAATTCCGGTTTCGATGAGTGGGGTGGAAACCAGCATTAATCCAGCGAGATAGCCTTGTTTGGAGGATGATTTTCGCTGTCTAGCTGCGGGCTTTTTTGTATTGGCCGCTTTGGGCATGGTGGCTTTTTTAGGTTTAACCGTTTTTATAGATTCAACTGCCTTAGAGGCTTTTAGAGCTTTTGCGGTTTTGGGGGCTGGCTTCCGAGCTGTTTTTTTCGGTGCCTTTGGAGAAGCCTTTTTCTGAGTCATATATCCATGCCTTTACTTGGTAACATCAACGATGTAGAATCAGCCTAGATACGCCTGGGGGTGTAATCGTTGCCTTTCCTTCGCCTTTATTGGTATTATATTATATATTGTGAACACATGAAAAAATTCAAGATGCCGTGGATTAGCACTATAAAGGAACTCTTTAAAAAATCTATTGATTTCCGGATGTGGACATTTCTTTTTCAGGGGCTCCTGGTTATGGGGATCTCTTCGGTTGGATTGCAAGCATACGCTTATCACAGCGAATGGAATGGCGATGAACATGCCCAAGCCAGAGTGGTTGTGGCAGGTGTGGATACTACACATCCAGAGCAGTTATTAGTCGGAATTGAAATAACACTTAAAAAGGGCTGGCATACCTATTGGCGTTTTCCAGGAGAGGGTGGAATAGCGCCACAATTTACACTACAGGATTCCAAACAGCAGCAGACGATTAAAGTCTTGTGGCCGGCACCACAGCGTTTTGTGACATTTTATGATCAACAGCGTTCCGTGACCTATGGTTATGAGGATCATGTTTTCTTCCCTTTGGTGATAACAGCACCACATGCCCATCAGCCAAGCCAATTGTTGTTGAAGGCAGACTATGCAGTGTGCAGCGAACTCTGTATTCCAGCAAGTGCTGTTTTCACGATAGATTTACCAGCAGATTATCATGATTTGGGAGCATTAAAAGAATACCAGCTTGCTTTAAAACAAGTTCCGCAAGCACCGTCTGATGATTCTATAAATGTAGGGCAGCCTGCGATTGAAACGTTACCGGATCACTCATACATGCTGGCAGTCAATGCTACCAGCCAGGGATTTGTTCATCCAGATGTAATTTTAGAAATAGCTGACCCGATGGTGATGATGGAGGTGCCTGCCTTAAGCTTATATCACGGTGGGCGTGAACTGAAAGCACTTATCAAGTTAACCCCCATTGATAAAGATAAAAAGCCTGTACTGAATCCACTGACCATCACCGTGATAGATAGGGATCACCGCGTTGAAAAGCTCACACGGGCTGACTTTGTCACTACCTCTACAGATGTGGCTTCTTATGGATTTATACTTTTATGTGCATTGCTTGGTGGCCTTATTCTGAATATAATGCCGTGTGTATTGCCGGTATTATCGCTAAAATTGCTCGGGGTTATCCGTAGCCGGGATATGGAAGTTAGTAAAATTCGACTTGGATTTTTGGCTTCCGGTTGCGGGATTGTTTTTTCGTTCCTTATTCTGGCAATGGCCACTATTACTTTCAGGCACTTGGGAATGGCGGTGGGATGGGGGTTTCATTTTCAAGAGCCGCGTTTTCTGATAGCATTAGTGATCGTCATCATGTTGTTTTCACTCAGCTTGCTCGGTGGCTTCACCATTCACATTCCTATGTGGTTGGAACGCTTTGTCACAGGTCCTGCACGGATGGAAAAACATTTAGTGGAGCATTTTTTTACCGGGATGATAGCAACCGTTTTAGCCACTCCATGCACCGCGCCTTTTTTAGGGACTGCCGTTAGTTTTGCTCTTTCACGAAACTCGATCGACATCCTGGTTATCTTCCTGGTCATGGGATTGGGGCTGGCACTTCCTTTCTTTGCAGTCAGCCTGTTTCCTAAAGTAGTGCACGGGTTACCAAAGCCAGGGCCGTGGATGGAGTGGGTCAAAAAACTATTTGGTGCGTTATTGTTTGGTACGGCATTATGGTTGATGTGGATACTTTCTGGGCAGATTGGAACACCGGCCGTTTCTGTTTTATTATTGCTTAGTATTATACTTAAGTTTGTGGTGCAGCCCAAATTAAACTTCTTAAAGCATCGATGGGTTAAAATGGGTTCACTTCTGGTGATTATATGCCTGATGTTTATTTTACCCTTTCACATGTTCAAGCGACAACAGGAGCAGCAGCACAAAATCGACCGTCTTTGGAGCCCATTTGAGGAATCGATGATTGCTCCTGCTGTGGCGAAAGGTAAAGTGGTCGTGGTTGATATCACTGCCGATTGGTGTGTGAATTGCAAGGTGAATGAATTATTTGTCCTCAATCGAAGCGATGTGATGGCTAAACTGAACACCCCCAACATTGTGTTAATGAAAGGCGATTTGACGAATAAATCGGAGATCATAGACGCGTTTCTGCACAAACATAATGCGTATGGTATTCCGTTTATGGTGGTTTATGGACCAAACGCAACGCATGGAATTGAGATGGCTGGCATCCTGAATAGGGATCGTCTTTTTAAGGCAATTCAAAGGGCATCTGGGCCTGTCTTAAAAAATAATTAAAAATTTTCGATAGGATGCTTGCAAACTTGTTTTTTTTGCGTATAGTACTCCCTACCTGATTGGATTGAGCGGGTGTAGCTCAGGGGTAGAGCATAACCTTGCCAAGGTTAGGGTCGAGAGTTCGAATCTCTTCACCCGCTCCAATTTGATCGGTCTATATCGCCTTTAGAAGGTTTGATTTCATTTCCCCATATTGCTACAAACCATACTCTTATTATATCCCCTGTTCCAGGGGAGTGGTGTCCAGTGAAGATTTTGATTTAGTGCTTGAGGTCAAATGCGACTTGGTTTACAAGCAAAATGAGTTTCATAAGACATAAAATAGACCTCTTGTTTTTGAGTGCGTTGCGCTTGCTCACGTTCCATCATCTTCAGGCATTTTAGGCTTGATACTTCCTTCCTATTTCTAATTGCTAGGATCTCCTTTTGGCCAGCTGCGTATAATGGAATTGTGCTGGTCGTATAAGCGTTGTTATGCTGGCTCCCTCGTTGAAACCCGTAGAGTTAGCGGGTGGTGTTGAGATAAGTCTGGCGATGAAAATTTAAAACTTGCATCGTACGGAAACTTAGGATAGTATACCCCGCAAGGCAAGGTGGGTTTTACCCGCCTTTTTGTTTGCTTGAAATTTGGGTACATTCATAATGCTAATTGGACGGTTTAATACGCTCGAAACTACCGTATGGAACTTACTGGAGCCCGCTATTGGGCGTGAGGGGTTTCGTCTGGTTCAGGTGCGATTCCTAGAATCCGCTGGGCGTACACTGCAAATAATGATCGACCATTTGGAATCTGATAAGGTGATCTCGGTTGATGATTGTGCCTTGGTGAGCAACCATGTGTCGGTATTGCTTGACGTTGATGATCCTATCCCAGGCCATTATAATCTCGAAGTGAGCTCACCTGGAATGGACAGGCCATTGACGAGTATTGAAGATTTAAAAGCCCATATCGGCTATGAAATAAGGCTTACAGCAGATCCTATAGGAGGCCGAAAGCATTTCAGAGGAAAACTGCAAGCTGTTTTGGAACATGCACTTAACGTTAACGTAGACAAAGTGGATGTGGTCATTCCGTTTGCAGCTGTTCACCATGTAAAGTTAGTCATTAACGATTCGCTGGTTAAGGCTGCGATGAGGGGCCTTGAGCCAGAGATTGAGCCTCAAGCCGAATTTAAGCCTAAAACAGATACCAAGCCTAAAACAAATGCTAAAGCTAAACCAAAAACCAAAGCCAAAAATTCACATTAAAGACTAATATTCGCTAGGAGTATTTATGCAAAAGAAAAGTTTCGGAAACACAGAGATCTTGCAAATCGCCGATGCCGTGGCACGTGAAAAAGGCGTAGACCGCGATGCCGTGATCCAAGCCATGGAGTTTGGTATTCGGGTTGCAGGGCGTAGAAAATACGGATATGAACATAATATCCGTGCCGAAATTGACCGTAAAACCGGCGAAATACGTTTGTTCCGTGAATTATCCGTTGTTTCTGACGATGCCAGTATTTCTGATAAAGTGTCAGAAAAGCCAACGCAGCAGGATGATGATGGCGATGGGGCAGTAGAAGAAAATACCTTTAATACCATTCGTTTGACCGATGCGCTGGTTAGTTATCCTGATGTTAAAGTAGGCGATGTTATCTCCGAACCGCTTCCTCCGATTGATTTGGGACGTGTTGCGGCGCAGTCGGCTAAACAGGTGATTATCAGCAAAGTACGTCATGCTGAGCGTGATGTGCAGTTCCAAGACTTTAAAGACCGAGTTGGTGAAATTGCCAATGGTGTTGTCCGTCGAATTGACTTTGGCAATATCGTGGTGGCTATCGGCAGTGCCGAAGCCGTATTGAGACGTGATAAAATGGTGAAAGGTGAATCCTATCGTATTAACGACCGTCTACGTGCTTACATTGAAGATGTGCGTAGGGAAGTTAAAGGTCCTCAGATTTTCTTGTCACGTACTGCCAATAAATTTATGGCAAAATTGTTTGAACAGGAAGTTCCGGAAGTTTACGACAAAGTGATCGAAATTAAATCGGTTGCCCGTGAGCCTGGTTCTCGTGCTAAGATTGCGGTTTACTCGAATGACCCAAGCATTGATCCGATCGGTTCGTGCGTAGGTGTTCGTGGAGCCCGTGTTCAGGCTGTTATTAATGAATTACAAGGTGAGAAAATTGATATCGTTTTATGGGCAGCTGACCCGGCAACATTTGTTGTTAATGCGTTGGCCCCAGCTCAGGTAAGTAAAGTGATTATCGATGAATCGCGCCATCGTTTAGAGGTGGTGGTTCCTAATGATCAGCTTAGTTTAGCCATTGGACGCCGTGGTCAGAATGTAAGGCTTGCTGCTGAGTTGGTTGGTTGGCGTATCGATGTGATGACCGAAGAAGACGAATCTAAACGTCGCGCTGAAGAATTCCAAACAACGTCTTCACGCTTTATTGAAGGTCTCCATGTAGAAGATGTGATTGCTCAATTACTTGCAGTAGAAGGCTTTAGCAATATCGAGGAAATTGCGTATGTTGATCCTCAGGAATTAGAAGCAATTGAAGGCTTTGATGCAGATATTGCTGCTGAATTGCAACATAGAGCACGTACCTATTTGAATGAAAAAGAAGCCAATACCCAGGGTCAATTGAGTGAGCTTGGAATTCAAGCTGAATTGCTTGATTTACCGCACGTGACGACTGAGTTAATCATTGAATTAGCGAAGAAAGGCGTAAAAACACTGGATGATCTAGCGAATCTTTCTCACGATGAGTTTGAAGAGCTGGCTCCACAATCTGGTTTAAATCATAAACAGGTTGATGAAGTGATTATGAAAGCCCGTTCTCATTGGTTCGAAGAAGAAGGTAACAAGGAATAGGTTCTGGTCCTAGGGGCTATTACCATGTCTAGTAAAGATTCATCAGGAAAACCAGGCGCACAGATTGTGTGCCTGGTTACCGGAGATGAGCTCCTTTTAACAGACGCATTACGTTTGGTGGTGTCTCCAACTCATCAATTAGTCGTTGATATTGGACAAAACCTGCCGGGACAGTGTGGTTATGTAGCCTGCCGTCGTTGGGTCATAGAGAGTTTTGTTCAAACATTAGCCGCACGGGATGGCTGGAATGAGGTGGTATGTGGGGAAGATTTTGCGGATAAAGTGGCAGCCATTTTAAAGCATAAAGCATTGTCCATGTTAGGAATGGCTAACCGGTCTGGGGTCGTGTTGACGGGGTTTGAAAAGATCGTTATACGCCTGGAAAAGGGGCATCAAGGTATATTAGTGCAGGCTTGTGACGCAAGTGTTGAAGGAAAGCGTAAATTGCAGTACACTGCACGTGGCTGCAGTTTAATACTGGATCAGATATTTTCCCGCGAGGAACTTTCGAGTGTCTTGGGAAAGGAAAACGCTGTTCATCTATGGCTGAAGGAAAGTTCGGTAACACGGGCTTTTGTTGAAGCATGTCAGCGTTTGATAATGTATAATGGGCCTAAAAGTTAATTGACTGAGTAAAAAAGAATGACAGAAGATCATAAACAAGACGGAAAGAAAATACTGACTTTGGGACTGCGTAAACCAACTGCAGCACCTACAGTCCATACACGTGGCCAGCATTCGCAGCCACAGGTGACGGTTGAGGTTAAGCGTAAACGGGAATTTATCCGTGACGAAAAGGGCAACATCATTGGTGCTCAAACCAGTGCTCCTGCTAAAAAATTCGATACGGAAACCCATGTTGTCCATCATGATAGCGATGGCAAGGGCCTGACCAGTGATGAGCGTCAAAAACGCTTAAAAGTCATTGAGCAAGCGCACATGGACCGTGAGAAGGAAGTTGAAGAACAGCAGCGACGTGCAGAACAGATTGAGCAGGATGCCTTGGCTAAGAGTCAGGCTGCCAGTGAATCTGAAGCCACTGTCAATGCTGAAACTGAGTCTGAACCAGAATCTTCGGTTGATGATAATCAAAAAGAGACCGCCACAGATGAGACGGCGATCGTTGCTGAAGTGGAACAGCTTTTGGCTGCGCCTGTTAAGCCAGTAGCACCAGAGTTAAAACAGTCTAAAGATTATCAGAATCGTATGAGTAATCCGTTAGATACCATTGAAGATGATGAAGAGTCGGAAGCCAATCGGGTACGTCGCGCGCGCCGTGATGAAGTAACGGTAACCAAAACTAAGCGTGAACGCGAAGATGAACGCAAAGCGGCTACGGGTAAGTTGCGTTTGGATGTCTTCCAGGAAGAAGAGGAAGATCGTGGTCGCAGCTTGTCGGCTATCAGGCGGGCTCGTCAAAAAGAAAAAGCCAAACGTAATGTTAATAACAGGCAGCATGAAGAAATCGTCCGCGATGTTATCGTTCCTGAATTTATTACGGTTCAGGAATTAGCCAATCGTATGGCAACCCGAGCTACTGATATTATTCGCTCGTTGATGAAAATGGGAATGGTGGTTACCGCCAATCAAACCATTGATGCCGATGTAGCAGAATTAATCGTTCAGGAATTTGGCCATCGTATTCACCGTGTAGCTGAATCAGACGTTGAAGCTATTATTGCTGATAGAGAAGATGATCAAGCAACGCTACTTACGCGTCCTCCGGTGGTAACCATTATGGGTCACGTTGATCACGGTAAGACTTCATTGCTTGATGCCCTTCGTGAAACGGATGTTGTCGCCAGAGAGGCTGGGGGGATTACTCAGCATATTGGTGCGTATCAGATTGTTACCGATCAGGGATATAAAATTACCTTTATTGATACACCAGGTCACGAGGCCTTCACTGAAATGCGCTCACGCGGTGCTAAAGTGACAGATATCGTGGTGCTTGTGGTTGCTGCGGATGACGGCATTATGGCACAAACGGTTGAGGCGATTAACCACGCTCGTGCGGCGAATGTTCCTATCATTGTGGCTATCAATAAAATGGATAAACCCGGTGCAGATTCTCAGCGCGTCCGTAATGAATTGCTCTCGCACAATTTAGTCCCTGAAGAATTTGGTGGTGACATCATCTGTGTTGATGTATCGGCGAAAGCAAAAACCAATCTTGATAAACTCGAAGAAGCGATCATGCTGCAAGCCGAGGTGTTGGAATTGAAAGCCAATCCTGACCGTTTAGTGCGTGGTGCCGTGATTGAGTCGCGCGTTGATAAAAATCGTGGTGTTATTGCCACCATCCTGGTTCAAAAAGGAACCCTTCGTCAAGGTGATATTATCGTTACCGGTACGGCTTATGGTAAAGTAAGAACCATTGCCGATGATAAAGGGCGTGCGATTAGCCATGCGGAACCGTCTATGCCAGTTGAGGTGCTTGGATTGAGTGAAGCGCCAATGGCAGGTGAAGTGGTGGCTGCGGTTGAGTCGGAACGTCAGGCTCGTGACATCGTTGAATATCGTTTGAAACGCAGATTAGACCAACGTGCCGCAGCGGCCGAGAAAATGAGCCTGGAGGATTTATTCGCCAGGGTCTCAGAAGGTGCTGTAAAAGAATTACCGATTGTGGTGAAAACTGACGTACAGGGATCTTTAGAGGCTATTAGTTCAAGCCTGGCTAAGCTTTCAACATCAGAAGTAACCGTGCGTGTACTCCATGGTGCGGTGGGTGCTGTGACTGAGTCGGATATTGCGCTGGCATCGGCATCTAATGCGATTGTTGTCTGCTTTAACGTCCGCCCGAATGCTCCGGCCAAAGATTTGGCCCACAAAGAAGGCGTGGATGTTCGGTATTACTCGATTATTTATAATCTGGTTGATGATGTACGCAACGCCCTAAGTGGTATGCTTAAACCGCATCGCCGTGAAAATTATCTGGGTTCTGCAGAAATTCGTGAAGTGTTCAACTTAACTAAATTCGGTAAAATCGCAGGTTGTTTTGTGGTGGATGGTATGTTTAAACGTGGATGCCAAGTGCGCTTGCTTCGCGATAACGTTGTGGTTCATGATGGGGCTTTAAAAACCCTCCGTCGCTTTAAGGATGATGTAAAAGAGGTCAATACCAATTTTGAGTGCGGTATGGCTTTTGAAAATTATACGGATCTTAAAGCTGGAGATGTGATTGAAGCGTACGAAATTATTGAAGAAAAGCGTAGCTTGTAACCTCTATGAGTAAAATGTTTCCGCAAGGCGGTTCACCACGTCAGAAAAAAGTAGGCCAACTGGTTCAACGGAGCCTGTATGAGTATTTTACGACGACTGGTTTTTATGAGCCTGAATTAAAAGGCGCGTTCATTGATATCCCGTTGGTTCACGTGTCTCAGGATTTGCGTCACGCCAAAATTTTTGTGACGATTATGAATACTGAGGATGCGAAGATTGCGGTTAAATTATTGAACGAATTAAGCCAGCAAATCAGGCGCTCCATTACTCCTAAACTGAATTTGCGTTATTCGCCTGAGCTTTATTTTGTGATTGATACGGTCCCTGCGGAAGTAAGATTTTTGGCCAGTTATACTCCCGATCAGGACGAAATCCCTCATATCAGCCATCAAGAGGAGCAGGATGATTAATTCTGCGAAACCAGGGACTCATGGTTGGTTGTTAATTGATAAACCTGAGGGTATTACGTCTGCTCAAGTGGTTGCGAAAATTAAGCGCCTGGTGGGTGAAAAGGTAGGACATGCGGGAACATTAGATCCCTTGGCCACGGGTATTTTGCCGTTGGCCCTAGGTGAAGCAACCAAAACCGCTGGTTATGTTACATGTGCTGATAAGGCTTACCGGTTTAGCATCCAATGGGGAGAATCACGCTCTACCGAGGATAGAGAAGGGGAGATAACCGCTGTCTCGGATGTCCTTCCCTCTGATGATGCCATTAAAGAGGCACTTAGCCATTTTGCCGGAGAGATTGACCAAATTCCTCCACAGTTTTCTGCTATCAAAGTTGATGGAAAGCGTGCCTATGATTTAGCACGGCAAGGGCAGGAATTTGAACTGAAATCGCGCAGGGTTCATCTCTATTCATTTGTATGTTTAGGCTCTGATAACGGGCAATCGACCTTTGAAGTTCATTGCTCTAAAGGCACCTATGTACGTTCGTTATCCAGGGATTTAGCCCGTCATTTAGGAGCGTGTGGACATATTAGCATGTTGCGCCGTATTAAATTGGGGCGATTTGTGGAAGCGGATACGATTTCACTAGATAAGTGTGAGGAGTTGGTGCATAATGCCGACCTAGGAAAAGCTTTATTGCCGTTGGATAGGCTGCTGGACGACATCCCGGTTCTGTCCGTTAATAGCGAGCAAGCAAAGCGACTTCGTTTTGGTCAAGTCATTCCAGTAACAGAGGCCATCGCAGCTACCCAAACACAAACAGAAGTAAGGGTGGTTTTTGAGGGTTCGTTATTAGCCTTTGGTGTTTGCCAAGGGGGAATGTTGAAACCAAAACGGATTATTAATCTTTAATATTTAGGAGAAGATCGATGTCGATTGAAGCAGCACGTAAACAAGAATTAATTAAAGAATTTGCTCAAGTTAAAGGCGATACAGGTTCCCCAGAGGTTCAAGTCGCTATTATCACTGAGCGTGTCAACAACCTGACGGCGCATTTGTCAACAAACAAAAAAGATTTTAGCTCTCGCCGTGGTTTGTTAATTTTGGTAGGGCGCCGCCGCCGTTTGTTAGACTATCTTAAACGCAAAGATACTGAGCGTTACGAGAATTTGATTAAGCGTTTGGGCTTACGTAAGTAGTTATTAATTGTCTGGGACTGGCGCATCCTGGCTAGCGGGAAAGGATTCATAATGTTTAATGAAATTAAGAAAGAAATAACGTGGTGTGGTCGCACCCTGACGTTGTCTACGGGTAAGTTTGCCCGTCAGGCAGATGGTGCGGTCATGGTAACGTATGGTCAAACTGCCGTTTTGTGTGCAGTAACCTTTTCAAAGAAAGTAAATCCAAATGTGGATTTCTTTCCTTTGACAGTGAACCACATCGAAAAAGCCTATGCCGCCGGTAAGATTCCTGGTGGCTTCTTCAAACGTGAAGGTAAACCATCAGAACGTGAAGTGTTAATTTCACGTTTGATCGATCGTCCGATTCGTCCGTTATTTCCAAATGGGTTTTATCATGAAACCCAAGTGGTCTGTACGGTTCTTTCGTATGATGGTGAAAATGACAGCGATATTCCGTCTTTGGTAGGTGCCTCTGCGGCGCTGGCTATTTCGGGTATTCCTTTTGAAGGACCTGTTGCTGGTATTAAAGTTGCGTATAAAGATGGCCAATATATCTATAATCCGCAAACCGCCGATTTAGAAGGAACGCAACTTGACCTCGTTGTTGCCGGAACCAGACAATCCGTATTAATGGTTGAGTCTGAAGCAAGCGAACTGTCTGAAGCGATTATGTTGGAAGCAGTGAGTTCGGGTCATAAACAAATGCAACCGGTGATCGATTTGATCGAATCATTTAAAGCAGCAGTGAATCCTACTCCATTTGCTTTCCAAGTACCTGATCGCAGCGCTTTATATCAAAGCGTTAAAGCTCAGGCGGAAGCTGGTTTCCGTACGGCTTATGAAGAGCGTCAAAAACAAGCTCGCCATGAGAAGATTGATGCGGTTAAAGCGACAACCAAAGAATCGGTTAAAGCGGCACAAGCCGAAGCTTATGACGATCTGGTCACCTCTGGTTTAATTAAAAAATTAGAGAGCGAAATTGTTCGTGGTAATATCTTGGATAACGGCAAACGTATTGATGGCCGTAGTCTTTCTGATATTCGTCAAATTGTCTGCGAAACAGGCATTTTGCCACGTACGCATGGTTCGGCACTTTTCACTCGTGGTGAGACGCAAGCGATCGTAGTGGCCACGTTAGGTACGTCTCAAGATGAGCAGATTATCGATGATCTAGAAGGTGATCGTAAGCAGCATTTCCTGTTGCATTATAATTTTCCTCCTTATTCTGTTGGTGAAGCCACTCAATTGCGTCCACCTGGACGTCGTGAAATTGGTCACGGTAAACTGGCTTGGCGTGCAATTCGTCCAATGCTTCCTGACCGTATGGAATTCCCATATTCAATGCGTATCGTGTCTGAGATTACCGAATCAAATGGTTCGTCGTCTATGGCTACCGTCTGTGGTGCAACGTTGGCGATGATGGATGCAGGCGTTACGCTTAAAGCTCCTGTTGCTGGTATTGCCATGGGGTTGATCCTTGAAGGCGATAAATATGCGGTATTGTCTGATATCCTCGGTGATGAAGATCATCTGGGCGATATGGATTTCAAAGTGGCTGGTACTGAAAACGGTATCACTGCGCTGCAAATGGATATTAAAATTAACGGTATCACTACCGAGATTATGTCTAAAGCACTGGATCAAGCAAAAGCTGGCCGCTTACATATTTTATCGGTTATGAAATCTTCGCTGCCTGAACATGCTCAATTGAGTGAAAACGCTCCACGTATTCATACCTTGATGGTACCAACCGACAAGATTCGTGAAATTATCGGAACAGGCGGTAAAGTGATTCGTGAAATTACCGAGCTTAGCGGTTGTAAGATTGATATTGATGACACAGGTAAGGTCAATATCTTTGCTCAGCAAGGTGCTAACTTTGATAAAGCTCTTGAAATGATCACTGGCATTATTGACGAACCTGAAGTAGGTAAAGTCTATGAAGGTCCGGTCATGAAAACGGCTGAATTTGGTGCTTTTGTTAGATTCATGGGTGCCCGCGAAGGTCTGGTTCACGTCAGTGAAATTATGGACGCACGTGTTCATGCAGTTGAGGATCATCTCAATGTAGGTGATGTGGTTAAAGTCGTATTACTTGGTATTGATCGCGGTAAATTCCGTCTGTCTATGAAACGCGTTAACCAGGAAACCGGTGAAGTTGCTGAAGGCGCATTAGATGATGCTGAAGCTCCGCGTCGTAGCGGTGGCGGTGGTCGTGGCGATTCTCGTGGTGACCGTGGTGGTGATAGAGGCGGCCGTGGTGGCGACAGAGGCGAGCGTCGTGATCGTGGTGATAGAGGCGACCGTGGCGGTGACCGCGGTGGCGATAGAGGTGGCCGTAGTGAAAACCGTGGCGGCGATCGTGATCATCGTGAACACAGAGAGCCTCGTGAGCATCATGAGCACCAGTCTCATGAGCATCGCGAGCAACCACGTGAGCCTCAAGCTCAACCTCGTGAATTTAATAATGATGGTTTCGATGGCGGTGAAGCGCCTAAGAAAAAACGTCGTTTCTTCTAATTAGACGTTTAAGAGACACATTAAAAACTCCCCTCCAAATCTGGAGGGGAGTTTTTTTTTATTCTAATGTTCGGTGATGGACAGCGATTCCAACATTTATCATTTCTTTATAATTTATCCCCAACTGTCTATGGGAAATTTATTTCGATGCTGTTACCGTAACGATAGAGGGATGGCGCGTCAAAATCATAGGCGCTCTGATAGACATAATAGAGTTGGATAAAGGATAGTTATGAAAAAACACACTGTAATGATGGTTGGTATGGTTAGCTTGATCTGTATGGCTTCAGCTGCTGTTTATGCCTCTACTTCTGATAAAGATTTTGTTCATGAAGCATCCGTTGCCAATGAATTCGAAATGGAAGCTGGCAAAATTACCCTTGAAAAATCACAAGATGCTGAAATTAAGAATTTTGCTCAACGCATGATTGATGATCATACTAAAACAGCACATAAGCTGACAGAAGCGCTGCATAATTCTAAAAAATCACATGCACAGGCCACGGATAAGCTTGATGAAAAACATCAAAAAATCATTAAAGAACTTGAGGGAACATCAGGTGAAGAGTATGAGAAGCTCTATATCAAAGAGCAAATAAAAGCACATAAAGAGGCTGTGAGCCTGTTTACGGATTATTCAAGAAACGGTGAAGATCCTGTATTAAAAGAATTTGCTACGGAAACATTGCCGACACTGAGTGAGCACTTGAAACATGCCAAAGCATTGAATGCATCCAGGTAAGGACATGAGGAATTACGGCGGCAGCGTATTCACTATTGTGCTGGATTGCCGATTATAGGTAAGCGCTCCTTTTTCTTATCGTAATGGCAATGCTTTCACGTTGATATCGTATAAAAAATGAGAAGACAGACGACACCCCACTCAAAAAACACTTGCCTTTATCTATCATTCTAAGTTATCCTCCGTGATCTGTCGTTGCCCCTGTGGTGGAATTGGTAGACGCGGTAGACTCAAAATCTACTGCCGCGAGGCGTGCTGGTTCGAGTCCGGCCAGGGGCACCACTTCAGAACTAGTATACGCAAAAGCGGTTCAATTCCGTGTGGGACAAAGAGTTGGCTCTGGTTCTAAATTTCCGATACCCAATTTGCTCGGATTTGGATAGAAATTGGGCAATTCAACGAGATGAGCGGTTCTAACAGTGATTCTGCAACTTACAGAAAATGATTTTCAGCAGTGGAAAGTATTAAGGCTTGAGGCCGTCAAACTTAATCCTGAATCATTTGGTGAGTCATTTGAAAATGTGCAGAACAAGATGAAGCATGGTTCATGATTCCCTCAGAAGAGGGACAATGTTTGCCTATGAAACAGATGGCGAAATGGTAGGTCTAGTCGGAATATTTGCAATGCAGCCCGGCAATCTTAAACACCGTGCTGTACTATTTGGACTTTATGTAAAGCCAGAATATCGCAAGGGCATTGCCAGCACTTTAGTTGAGCATGTTAGGGTATGTTAAGCCGACACATGAACAAATCCATCTAACGGTTGCCACAAATAATGAGGCCGCTACTGCACTATATAAAAAGCATGGCTTTATTTGTTTATAGTCAGAGCCGGACGCACTGAAAATTGGAAATGACTACTATGACGAATATCTCATGCTAAAGAAATTGCGATGCTCTCAATCACCTCAATAAACTCCAAGATCCGGTTTTCGGTTAGTGGTTAAGCAGTCGGGTGGCGATGGCGAAATAGAGTGGGATGCCCAGCGTCACGTTAAAGGAAGGTAATGGCAAGGCTCATCGGCACATAAATCGCAGCCTTAGCTTCTGCAGTGCAGGGCAAGGCGCATAGCAGCAGGCACTGCGATATAGAGGCGCTACCGCACAACACCGTGAGCAATGCCGGTGCCGATCTGCAAGGCCGATGGGCCAACTCGATGCTAACGCCAATGCTTGCGCCGATGATTGGCATGTAGATGCGCAAACAGCGCCAGCGGCCAAGTTAAGCTCTTGAGGTGATGCAGGTTCTTGGCCACCAGCAATCCCATATCGAGGAGGAACAGGCAGAGGATGCCTTGGAAATGGCGCATCCAAGAAGCCTGATACCTTATCAAAAACCCGGCTGGCCAGTAATCCAGCCAATTAGAAATGCTCCGAAAAGCAGCAGTTCAGCGCCGTTCGTAAAATCTCGCGGGAGAGTTTTCTCTTCCTTTTGTGAGTGCGTGTTTCGGTTGCGGTTTTAAGTGCGATAAAAAGTCCTGTAAGAATAGCCGGTGCTTCCATCAGCGCGAGGATGGCTACGATATAGCCTGCGTAAGCGATGTCGTTACTTTTTAAGAAGGTGGTGGCGGTGGCGAAGGTCACCATACTGATCGAGCCGTAATGCGCGGCAACGGCAGCAGCCGTTGGGCGATCAAGATTCGTGGTTAGTCGCAAGATGCTGTAGGGAAAGAAACGGCAGCAGAAGACTCACCGCGAATCCACCACTAATGGCTAATAATATCTGTGGTGTAAATTCTTGCGTATTAGCGATGGCTACGCCGCCTTTCAGACCGATTGCCATCATCAGATAGATGGAAAGATACCGGCTGATGCTATCTGGTACTTCCAGGTCTGATTTACGAAACCCCGCTGCGATGCCAAGGGCAAAGAATTGAATGGCGGAGAGAGTATGTTTTGGGATATGAGGTACAGAATTCCATAAAATTCTTTGCTTTTGTGGTTAGTAAGTTAAGATTACGATGGAATTAACCATATTGAAAATTAATAGTTATCATATATAGTATGAGAATAACTCATAGGTAAAGCATGCCATTCCACACCGATACCCTAACGCTAAAGAGCTTTAGCTTTCCATTGCAGAAACAGGCACGTTCAGCCATGCGGCGGAAGTGGTTAGGCGAACACACCGACTCTTAGCTACAAATAAGTTAGAAGCTCGAAGATGGTTTGGGATGCCAACTCTTTGATCGCCCGGCGCAAGGTGAAGCTCACCGATCAGGGCGAGATTTTCCTTGGCTACTTAAGCGCATTATCCAGCTGCAGTGGGAAGCCTATAGTCGCCTGAGGGAGCCGGATGTTAGAAGACAAATACGCCTCGGCACGCCGGAGGATTTTGCCACCCATTATTACCCGAGGTTCTTTCGTCCTTCCAGCACCATCCGCGTAGTGCAGCTTAATGTATCATGCGATCTCACGCTGAACCTAATCGATGGTTTCCGGCGCGGTGATTACGATGTGATACTGGTGAAGCGCGACCCCAAAGCCACCAAGGGGGGCACAAAAGTCTGGCTGAACCTCTGGTATGGGCAGCTTCCGATCACCACACCGGAGGAACCACTTTCGTTAGTATTATCACCGCAGCCTTGTATATATCGTGCGCGGGCTCTGGTTGCGCTGGATA
Source organism: Alphaproteobacteria bacterium (assembly GCA_016722515.1). NCBI lineage: Bacteria > Pseudomonadati > Pseudomonadota > Alphaproteobacteria > Alphaproteobacteria bacterium. Next base: position 101 of record JADKJE010000009.1, on the reverse strand, counting down.
AAGCAAAAGCCGTGGCCATAGCCTACACCAGCCCCAGCCTTGCCGGTACGATTGCAGCCGCGAAAGCTGGACTCGGCAACACAGTGCTACCAGCCAACATG
>JADKJE010000008.1 GCA_016722515.1 Alphaproteobacteria bacterium | reverse complement strand
AGACGCAAACAAACGCTTATCTTCTCGGGCTCAAATTAATTTGTTAACAAGGATTGCAGGGATATTTTAAGAATTAAATTTGCCTTCAACAGTAACATATAATACATCTAACCAGAGAGAATAGCAGGGACAAAAACATATACTTCAACTTACAGACATTTAATCAGATTTCATTTTTATCGTCAGATATAAGTGATGACAATGATATTTATTATATTTCAGACTCAACCACATTGAATTTATAAATGATGCTAATGATAGCCCGTCAGCCCAATTGCTGAATTTAAATATATGACTGGCTTACCTGCTCGAATAGAATGTTACAGTGTTAGAATTAATAACAGTAGTGTTGTCGTCGATGGGGCCCTTAGTGTTTCTTTACCATCAGTTTTTGACGGCGTGTCTAATACTGCATATTTAAAATGTATGAAACTCTCACTCCCAATGACTATGTGTCAATTAGTTCCTCGGAATCATTGACGAGCAGTCAAGACCATATACTGCTGCCAAACGCATGCGGAACAGTTGATCAGGTACTTTCAATAGAAGAACAGGCGCGTTACAGAGGCTCGGACACTTTACTGGAAAACAGACGCACATCGGTAGGCGGTGGTGGTGTTGCATCATGCACGTCAGAGATGGTGGTTCGTTGTTGTCGATACTCAACCTTTGATTTCATTCGGGGCACAATTTGTCGTTACCAGCCATGGAGGTGAGGACTAATCGCCTTAAATACTTCATCGTGACACTATATGGCCCAAATATTCCAGCGGCGAGCATATCCGCTGGTAATCTAGGAAGCAATGTTCTCGTCTCATCCGTTTCAATATCGGCTTTTTATAATCAAGCCCAAATAAGAACAAATCTTGGCTTAGCTATTGGAACTAATGTTCAGGCATGGGATGCGGATTTAGATGATTTAGCAGATGGATCATTAACAGGGGTCAAGGTTGGTTCCGGATTGTGCAGCGTCATGTCATCAGGTTCATTAGGTGCGTTGGTTATGGCTTCATCATTGACGGCAACGGGTGTTACGGCTGGTAGTTATCTCAATGCGAACATTACAGTAGACGCAACGGGAAGGATAACATCAGCAACAACAGGTGTTTTCTAGTGCCGCGGCAATAGAATTTATTATTGATGGTAGTGGAACCGAAATTGCCGACGGAATCAAGGGTGACTTGGAAATTCCATTTGCTTGCACACTTGACCGTGTAACAGCTATTGCCAATGAAAGCGGATCAATTACCGTTGATATTTGGAAAGATACCTATGCGAATTTCCGCCAACTGTGGCCGATACAATCACAGCCTCGGCTAAACCAACAATCACAAGTGGAACAAAAGCACAAGATACAACTCTAACAGGATGGACAAAATCAATCGCGGCTGGCGATATTCTGAGATTCAATGTCGATGCGGCAACAACGACAACAAGAGTGACAATATCATTAAAGGCGTTTAAACAATAATGGGAAGCTTAAACGAATTAACAGAAAAAGTAGATCATTGGTTTAGTGGGTTCGAGGTTGAATTTACTAAGAAACAGGATGCGTTTTTTTCTGCTCATAAAAGGTATTGGCAGGGATTATCGACGCATTCAGAAGTACCAGATCAACGTAGTGATAGGGCTGGTGATACCACGGCTGACAGATTGAATGCGGCCACAACAGAAGGCGATAAATGGCAAGACTTCATGTCAACAATTGGAGAAACACCATTGGCCGCTTCTGTTACATGCAATACCTATAAATCAACAGAAGGTGACGGGTACGAAATAGTTTTATTTTTTAAATATGAAGGTGTTTTGTACACAAGAGTTATTAATTATGGGCCTGAAAAGCATAGAGATAAGGGCTGGGTTATAGAAAAAGAAGGGTTATCTCAAAGCATATGAAAAAATTATTTATCATAATTTATTGTCTTATTTTTATTGTTAATCAGTGTTCCGCGCAGTTATTGGATAGCCTTATTTCTTATTGGAAAATGGATGAAACAAGCGGTACAAGGGAAGATATTCATGGAACACAGGATTTAACGGATAATAATACGGTTGGCTATGGGACTGGTAAAATTTCAAATGCGGCAGATGTTGAATGGTCAAATAGTGAATATTTGTCCCATGCAGATAGTGATGAGCTTAGTTTGGGATCAGATGAGGATTTTACAATAAGCCTTTGGGTAAATGGAGAATCATACGCTGGATATAATTACAGACCAGTTTTCTGTAAATGCCAGGCATCTGCTTCGACCTGCGAGTATCTACTATATTATTACTACATTAGGACCGATCCAAATAACAAATGGGATTTACTGTGAGAATGGGGTAACAGCTACAACCGTTGAAGAACCGATGACTCCGACCTCAACAGGTGTTTGGCATCATGTATTGGCTTGGCATGATAAAACGTCTAATAAATTATACATACAGCTCGATGGAGACGCTACTCCTGCGGAAGTAGCATGGTCTAATGTTACGTGCTCTGGGGGTGTATCAGCAATGGAGATTGGCCGTTTCCCGCATTCTACTACTCATTTTTTTGACGGGATGATTGACGAGGTTGGTTTTTGGAAGCGAGTTCTCACATCTGACGAAAGAGCCGAGCTTTACAACTCTGGCAACGGTTTATCTTACGACGATTTCACCGCTAGCGGTGGATCGGCGACACCGAAATCAAGAGGATATATCTTTAATTAGAGGGGAAAAACAATGGCGGGAATAAAGGACAGGCAACATGACACATAGCCAAAGGTTTGAAGACATTCCAATAATAAAAGTAGCGAAAATATTCTGGCCGATAATAATTGCCCTAGCATCAATATTCACATTCTTTTCTGGAATGAAAAGCGAACTTGACGCGCATGATAAACAGCTATCCGAAAACGCCATAGATCATAAACTGTATAATGAAAAAATAACCCGGTTGGAGGAAATGTCGAAAATGATTAAAGACATCCAACAGGATGTTAAGGAATTGAATAGACGTTCTCGATGATCCCATGCGAGGACTGTAATTTTGAACTTAGCCCCGTTTGGCCGGGCGAATTTAATGATGAATATTCATGTCCAATTTGCGGAATATCGTATGAATGGAATAAAGACAAAAATCAATATACAAGGATAAAAATCATGAGAACCGATTGGGATAAGGCAATAGAATTTGTTCTAAAAATGGAAGGGGAATATACTCTTGATCCGGACGACCCTGGCGGTGAAACAATGTACGGAATATCAAAGAAGGCGTACCCTTCAATAAACATAAAATCCTTAACTATTGACGAAGCAAAAGCCATTTATCTGCGAGATTATTGGATACCATGCAATTGTGACGACCTGCCTACTGCGTTTGCAGTATGTGTTTTTGATACAGCCGTTAATATGGGCACAGGGAAAGCCAAGAGGATGCTCCAAATGGCTTTAGATGTTGAGGTTGACGGGATCATAGGAAGCGAAACGCTATCAGCGGCCTCCAGAGCTGGGCGGTCGAGGGTAAGAAAGTATCTTGCTCTAAGGCTTGCTGAATATGCGCGAATTATGGCAACAAACATAAACCTGTTAAAATATTCATTAAATTGGTCATACAGGGTTTTACACCTAATGGACACAGTAAATTAATGGAGTAAATTATGTCATCGTTTACAGAAAAACTGATAGTTTCACCTGAAAAAGACGGTATTATGTGGAGGCTTGAAAGAGAGTTTACATATGACGTTGGAGAGCTCGGAGGGAACGAAAAGATTGTCGTCCCGGAAGGATTTCTGACAGACTTCGGATCAATACCTAAAATATTTTGGAATATTGTAAGCCCAATTGGGAAAGCAACAGCGGCATTTGTGTTGCATGATTATCTATATATGACACAGGAACGCTCAAGGCTGGTATCGGATGCGATACTATTGGAGGCCCTTGAAATACTCGGCGTTAATTGGCTGCAGCGATTTTTGATATATAACGGGGTGAGGGTTGGCGGGTGGCTGCCATGGAACAACCATAAGAAAGAGAATAAGAAATTAAAGGAAATGAAGGGAGATTGATATGGAATTAAGATTAAAAGCTTTAGCGGAGTCGGAGCATGGGTTGGTCGAATTGAACAATTGTAAATTACCAGCGCGAACGTCTTTTAAGGTGGCGAAGGTGATAAATATTATTGCCAAAGAAATTGAGTTATTTAATCAGGCAAAAATCAAAAAGGCCGAAGAACTTGGCGACAAACAAGACGACGGAACATATAAAATAAGGGAAGAAAACATTGATAAATTCAGGAAGGAAATTGATGAATTACTGAATACGAAGGTTGACCTTGAATTTTCTCAAATAAATTTAAAAGAATTAAGCGACGTGAGCATCAGCCCGTCGGCGATTAGATCCCTCGGAAGCATACTCACCGAATAACCCTCCGATAATTCCGTGGATAGCTCCAAAAGAGCGACAAGCATTCTCCCATGCTTCCACGGGCCTATTTTTTTATCTTGACACTCTCATGATATCATGATAGGATCTACCCATGATTAAAAAATGTAAATTCTGCAGCAATGATTTCTCGACGAAAGACAGCCGAAAAATTTATTGCTCTAGAAAATGCCGTTCTTATAATAATAATCACGTTTGGTTAAAAAAGAAGCAATCAATTAAAAAGTAATTGGTAATTTTCAAAAAATAATTGGGAGGTTATTTATGAATGATGCTTACTTCGGATTAAGGAATTACTACGCAACGGCGTATTTCTGGGTTACATTAATAGTGTCGGTCGTCCTTGCCATCGTCGCCGTCCATTTAAACGATAATGACGAAAGGAATGGTCGTCTATGATAACAGACAAGCAAAGATCGGAAAGAATCAATTATATTGGTTCGACAGACGCGCCCGGCATTCTTGGCATGTCGAGATATTCTTCGCCTTTAAAAGTATGGTGCGAAAAAACAGGAGTATTGGCTCCGGAGGATATCGGGGATAGGCTTAACGTAAGAATTGGCACAAAGATGGAGCAAATTGTCGCCGAACTCTATGAGGAGGAGACAGGCAAAAAGCTCAGGAAAGTAAACGAAACAATATATTATAAAAAATATCCGTTTATAGCCTGTAATCTTGACAGATATATTGTCGGAGAAGAAACAATTCTTGAAATAAAAACAGCGTCGGAATACAAAAAAATGGAATGGGATGATGAAGAAATTCCGCAAGAATACATAATTCAAGTATATCATCAAATGGCCGTAACCGGAAAAAAGGCTGAAATTTGCTGTCTTATTGGAAATTCATCATTAAAAATAAAGCAAATTCCCTATGATGAGAAATTGTTGCAAATGGTTACAGATAAGGAAGTTGAGTTTTGGAATAAATATGTAATTCCAAAAATTCAACCCGAAATCTTAATCGAAAACGATTCTGAAATTCTTAAAAATCTTTACCCGACCGCATTAAATAAAACAGCTCTAAACCTTCCAGATGAAATCAATGTGCAAATAAAAAGAATAGAGGAATGTGTGAGAACAATAAAAATGCTGGAATCTGAAATTGAGATAAATAAAAACAATGTAAAAAATATTCTCAAGGATTCCGAATCGGGCGTTACAAATGAATATTCTGTCTCATGGAAAAATTCAAAATGGGCCGGTATTGACCAGAAAAAATTAAGGTCTGAATTTCCGGAGATATACGAACAAATTAAAACTGAGAAAGAAATTAGAAAATTTTCTTATAAGAAATTGGGGGAATGACAATGTTAAGCATTTGCGAAAATTCACATGAAACAATCGTTGTCGATTCAAGGAGTTGTCCGCTGTGCAGTATCATGCTCCTTGTTGATGAGAAGGAAACAGAAATCAGAATGTTAAATAAGAGAATTGATTTAATGGAAAGAGAAATTGAGGATATGGACGAAGAAATTAACTTCTTAAAAGATAAATTAAAAAAGGGAGAGTAAATATATGGCAAATGTAAAAGATATCACAACAAGGATCGAGCAGTCAAAACTAACAAACGCGACGACATTAAATGAGTTGGTTTCAAATGAGAAAATTAAAAAGAGATTCGACGAGGTTCTTGGAAAGAAAGCTCCTCAATTTATATCGTCTTTGCTTTCTCTCACAAATGCAAAGCCAGAACTTAAGGCGGCAGATCCGAAAACGGTTATTTCAGCGGCCATGATAGCGGCAACGCTTGACTTACCAATAAACCCCAATCTTGGTTTTGCGTACATTGTTCCATATGGAAAGGTGGCCTCATTCCAAATGGGCTGGAAGGGGTTTGTCCAATTGGCAATAAGAACGGGTCTTTATCAAACGATGAACGCAGCAGAATTATACGAAGGGGAGCTTATATCAAATAACAGGATAACCGGAGAAATCGTTATTGACGAGTCAAAAAAGAAATCCGATAAAATTGTTGCCTATGTTGCTTATTTTAAATTGAAAACAGGTTTTGAGAAATATTTATACATGACTGTTGATCAAGTCAAAAAACATGCGTCAAGGTATTCAAAGTCATATTCTAGGCCCGGTACTCCTTGGCAGATTAATTTTGACGCGATGGCATTAAAAACAGTTTTAAAAATGATTTTGTCAAAATATGCGATTCTTTCAATAGAAATGCAGTCTGCGATCACGCTAGATCAAGGCGTTATTGATAGCCCAGTAGAGTCTTCCGCTGATATTCAGGCTCAAGTTATATATCCGGACGGATCTGATTCTTTAGAGCCAGCAAAAGAAGAAAACAAAAACACGGATACACCAAAAACAGAAGAAATGGAAAACGACGCAATAGAACCTCCTAATGATTACCATGAAAAATCAGGCAATTTAATTGATGGAAATTATGAAAAAGGCGTTGAAAAATGAAAAACATATTAAAAGATATAAGAAATAGATATAGGGATTGGAGTGATTTAAGAACAGAATTTAAGTTGTCCGTTTTAATGCAAAAAGAGGGCTCTTTGCCAAATAAGATACTTAAAGACGAAGCAAAAAAGTTGGCAAACCTTATATGCATAAAATGGCTTGAAAACAGAGGCATATCGCATTGCTTGTTGTGTCCGGAAAATAGGTCGCTGCATAAAATTCAATCATATTACTTATGTTCAAAACATTATAACGATATGGAGGCGAATAAAAATGGCGTCAATAGATGACTGGAAAACAAGCATTCCAGAAATGACGATGGAAAATGCTCATAATTGTTATTGCGAATGCGGTGAAAGGCTTGGCGATGCTGGTTTTTTTAGGTGCAAAGAATGTGGAGATATCCATGGGCGATGTTGCTACGACGAAAGATCAAACAAAATTCATTATGAATAACATCGAATTAATAGACCGTTACGCAGGGACGACATTATGGCTGATATTATGATTGAGAGGCGGTTAAAAGCGGATGGGAATAAATGAAACTTCTTAAAGCATTTCCTCATTTCAATAAATCAGGTGGAAATAAATGCCCCATATGCTTAACGAATGACGATGAAAAAACAATCCTGGTTCCTATTGATGGAACCGAAGATGACGGTTTGGTTGAGTGTGAGCAAATTCACCTTAATTGTATTAGTTTGAGAATAAATAAGGGGATTGGGTATATCTATCAGGTGGTAAAAAATGAACCTAACAATTGAGAATATATTGGAAGCGTGGTGGGAATAAGTGGACATTTTTGTAACTTTATCTTACTCAAAAGTTTTCCAAGTGGCTTCTCTATTGGTGGCTTACATAGCCATTGTTGTAATTATTTTAAAACGTAAAGGAAGGTTTGAATGAGCCTAACAATTGAGAACGCGAAAAATATTTTAAATCCAAAGGATATATCAAAAGACTTGCCTTCGGCCTCTCTGATTTCAATGTCTAGAGGATTCATCGAAGGATGGAATCAGGCGATTGAGAAATGCGCTGAAATAGTTGATCATAGGGGGCATGAAGAGCCAATTACGGGATGGGAAGAAGAGTTAACGATATCAAGAAATTTAATTTTGAGTTTAAAAGTTAAGGGGGAAAAATAAATGAAAGGCTGGGAGTGTCAACAATGAAAACTATTCTTCATTTATGCGCTGATATTGGTAGCGATTCACAACCTTATCGAGATGCAGGGTATAACGTCATTTTAGTTGGTTCGGATATTGGGGTTGAGAATTACCATCCTCCCCAAGATGTTTACGGAATTATTGCAAATCCACCTTGTACTATGTTTAGTATTGCCAGAACAAATGCAAAGACTCCACGAGATTTGAGGGAAGGAATGAGATTGGTTAAGGAATGTTTGAGGATAATATGGGAGTGCCAATACAAAGAACAGGGAGCAAATAGAACTTCTCCATTAAAATTTTGGTGTATGGAAAATCCCGCGACAGGACTTCTTAAATGGTTTATGGGAAATCCTAATTTTGTTTATTCTCATGTCGAATATGGAGGGATGCTCAGTAAAAGAACTGGACTGTGGGGATTTTTCAATCATCCGAAGCGCCCAATACTCTATAACCCACTTCCTCCAGGTTATACCATTGGTCAAAAGGGAGAATCTACAAAACACACTATGCATGAAAGAAGTATGTGCCCAATAAATTTTTCAAAAGCATTTTTTGAAGCGAATCCATAATTGGATTAACTGTATTTAGACACTATAATAATAATGCTTTATATATGGAGTAACAAGATTTAAGCATCTAGCGGCGTTGACGGTGAAACGCCTACTAAACGGACGCAAGGAACCTAGTGAAAACAGATCAGAGTAGCGATCTTGCCTCGACACGATGAAATAACTCTGCGGGCGGTGATATACCTTGAAGTTGGTTCGACTCCAACCTAGATGCGAATTTAAGAGGTGAAAATTATGGATATGTTTTTTGATAATAACGTTGAAACAATATTTAAATGTGAACCGCCGATAGAGAAATTAGATAATGGTCATGGGTATGATGGCGTATTGTTAAGAAATAAATTAACGGACACGCTTCAATGCCATATTTGCGGAAATTGGTTTAAAGCTTTGTCTCATCATGTAATATTTTCTCATAAAATATCTTGCGATGATTATAGGGATAATTACAAACTTCCATACAAATTCCCATTGGTAGGTAGATCAATATCAAAATCACATTCTGATAATGCAAATCGTAAAATATCACTGGAAAATTTGGCTAAACATAGAAACCCGGATTATGCACGTAAATTTTCGCCCTTAAATAATAAGAAAAGATGGGATTACATTTATAAACGATTAGGTAATGACAATATAGTGGGCGCCTGTCCGGAACAGTTAAGGCAAAGATATATGTTGGTCAGTGATTATGTTGGCAGAAATCCGACATATAGGGATTTACTAAAGCATGATAGTAAAATTGTTAAATTAATAAAGAATCGTTATAAATCTCTTAATCTGTTCAGAGAACAAAACGGCTTTGAAGTTGTAGAACCAAATAGGCCAGTTAATGGAATATCAGATGATTCTTGTATCAATGCGTTAAGAATTTTTTATAAAAAATACAGACGAGTACCAACAAGTAGAGACTTTAGATCCCTGACACCAACAACAAAAACATTTATTGACCATTTTGGAAGTTGGAATCGTTCGTTAAAGATAGCCGGATTTATACGTTAAGGAGGTTAAAAATGAGAATCAAGAAAGATAGACAGTTTAAGGAACTTTTATATCTATGTAGCGAAATGGTTTCCCTTGGAGAGGATTTAAAGGATTCAATAAACAAATATGGGAAGTATTCTAAGCATGGGAAAAGTCTTCACATGGGAATAGCGGTTAATAACTGGGATCTTTTTATAGATAAAAACTTCACAGACATAAGGGGGATGTTTAAAAATGAAAACAGTAAAAGTGCCTGATACAGTGTGTGGTATTTTGTGGGACATATTAAAAAACATAATGATGGTTATGTGTGTTACTGCCTCGCTTTTGGTTTTGTTGTACATTGCTTGGATAGTTTGCGATAATAAAAAATCAGAATTTGGAAATCCATCAAACCTAAATACATTACCAGGAGTTAAAAAATGAAATTATCAACATTCGTATTCGTATTAATATTGGCGTCACTTTATACATTCGTTGTTTTTGATCTTATGTCGGGATCGGGAAGAAACGGCGATAATCCTATCGACAGGAAGGTTGTTAAATTAGATGAAAAAAATTAAGTGTTTATCGTGTAACGGGACAGGTTACATCAAGGGCTGGTCGCCATCAATACCAAAAAAATGCTGGAAATGTGACGAATTTGGGAAAGTATTATACAAAAGCGGGGGAGCTAGTGATAAGCGTAAAAGAAGAAAAAAATGACGGCGATACGATAGTGATCGAAGACAGGTTTACAAATTCAATATGCAAGATAAAATTCAGAAATGGAAAGTTTGAATCCTGTGTTGTCAGTTTCTTAAATTCTTTAAAAACTAGAAATTTCTGTGCATTGGATATTCAAGAGCTTAAATTCATTAGAGAAGTGGCTACACTCGCATACGCAAAACAAATGGATATCAATATCGCAAAAAGGGCATTAACAAATGTCAAATGACATTGATATTTTTATGCATACGGTTCACCAGTATGGTCTACCGTTCCCTGAAAGAGAGTATAAATTTCACCCAACACGAAAATGGCGGTTCGATTACGCCTATCCGCAATACAAGATTGCTATTGAAAAAGAGGGTGGAACGTGGGCATATGGGAGGCACAATAGGCCACAAGGCTTTAAAAACGATTGTGAAAAATACTCACATGCTGCAATACTTGGATGGAAAATAATTCGAGGCACAACAGAGCAATTCGACGACGGCCTAGTGGCGTCATGGGTAATAGAAGCTATTTCCCGTGAAATTAATAATGAATAAATAAGAAAAATAAAATAGAATAAATAAAATGAGATCCGGCAATCACATTGAAAATAAAATTTTGGCGCATCTATGTTGTGTATCCCGCCGGATCTCGCATAGCTCTGCGCCTTTTTTATTTGGAGGTGGTTATGTTCGACGGAAACACGTATGAAAAAGAAAACGATTACAAAAGGCTGCTTAGTCAGTTGGATGAAATCAGGGAAATAATGATTGATGGCGAATGGAGAACATTATCCCAATTGAGAGAATTGACGGGATTTCCAGAATCAAGCATTTCGGCGCAACTTAGAAACCTAAGAAAACAAAAAATGGGCTCATACACAGTAAATAGAAAAGTGGTCGGAGACAGAAAAAACGGGCTGTATTCATACCAAATAATTAAGCCAACAACAATAAAATTTACAGAAAACGGACAGGGGGAATTTGTATGAAAGTTACATTTTTTTTGATTTTTATTTTTCTTTATTCGTTCGCAAATGCCGACAAAACAGAAAGCGAATACAGTTATATTTCGTTTACTGATTCGAGAGGAAATTATGCCGGAAAATTATCATGGGAAAATGGAACTCTTAAATTTTACGGAAACGCAAACGATTCAGCATTAATATTTTTTAAAGAAAACTTAAAACAAATAATTGATGAATATATTAAAGAAAATAGCCGGTGTTTAAGCTGAGTAAAGGGGTTAAATATGAACGAAGACTGTCGTTGTCCGGGAGATTATGACCAAGACGAATACATAAGAAACGAGGAGGATTATTTCACCTTTTTACAAATACTGGAAATGATCCAAGGGGGGATGGTATGTCATGGATAAAATCACACAAAGATCTTGAGTACCATCCGAAGCTTTTAAAGCTGGAAGCTCTTTGTACCATGGACAGGAACGGTACTGTCGGGGTACTGCACCGGTTCTGGTACTGGACAATGGCATACGCAGAAGACGGCGATCTGTCAAAATGGGGCCTCGAAACCCTTTCCAAGGCCATCGGAATTGATGCAAATAACCTTGTCGAGGCCGGTTGGATAGACCAAGAACCCTATCTCCGGGTTCATGATTGGTTCGATTACATTGGCGACTATTTACGAGCGAAATACAGAAGAAATCCGGAAAAATATGAGGCCATAAAAAACAAGTGTACAGGTACAGTACCGGTACAAAACCGTGCCAGTACACGGATAGATAAGATAAGAGAAGATAAGATAAGAGAAGATAAAGACTTAACAGATACGTCAACAAAAACCTTCAAAGTTACGGATTTAATGGCTTTGTGGAACGAAAAGGCTCATCTTAACCTTCCAAGGGTGACGATGTTGAACAAAACAAGGGAGGCTCACGCCAAGGCAAGATTGTCATCATTCCCGGATAAATCGTTTTGGGAAAATACGATAACCAAAATAAACGAAAGCTCTTTCTTAACTGGTCTTTCAAGTACTTGGAAGGCCGACTTTGATTGGATTCTAAATCCGACTAACTTAACTAAAATACTGGAGGGAAACTATGATAACAAACGAAAGTTTAATTAAAACTGAAATTCTTAAGATAATCGAAAGAATTAAACAAATGTCAAAATCCGCAAAATGCCCGGCTTGTGGAGATATTTGGAATAGGCTCAGAGAATGTTTCTTTTACGCTGAATCTGCTAATTCTGTTAGGTTAATCTCAGATTCTACGTGTGTCGAATGCGCTGAAACACTTAAAAAAGTAGAGTATTGGTTAAATAAATACCCATTAACGTCAGGGTTTGACAATTGGGACTCAATCCCGGATATGGACAAGAATTTCAGAGAGCCAAGGACATATAGATCTGTCGATTTATTATCAAACATAACTGTAACTATCTCATATCCAATAGTTTCAAAGTCTTGGCTGCTTGAAACAAAGTCTGGGGGGATTAAAATGACAGAGAATGGGACGGTTATAACTTCGCATGGTTCTGTTCCGGAAGCATGGTCTTATATAAAAAAGAGAATTAAAGACGCTTCTTCTGAAGAACCAAAAAGAAATAAAGCATTTGTTAAAATATAAAAATACTGGAAATTTTAAAAAATAGTGCTAAAATTTATCTATGAGTGATTCAAACAACGAAAAAACAGGGAAGTACCGCGCTTCTGATGGAAGATCGGTTGGGAGGCCATTTAAGCCCGGTCAAAGTGGAAATCCTAAAGGTACACCCAAACTTCCGCCGGATGTCAGACTTTTAAAGCATGAGGCGTTAATGGCCGCGATCATTCACCTGCATAAAATCATGACAGACAAAGAAGCATTAGAGAGAATGAGCAAAAAAGATTTTCACATGTTAGCAGAAACGATTTTCGACCGGTTTGGATTACCAAAAGTAACAAAGGAAATTCTTGTTGGAGACAAGGATGAGCCAGTTTGTTATTCATGGGAGGACTCGAATGATAATAAAGCTTCCATATTGCCCACGATACCCACAGACAGAAATCCATCCACAACTGGAAACCCACCGATTTAATGTTTTAATTGCCCACCGAAGATTAGGAAAATCAGTAATGGCCATTAATCACATGATAAAAATGGCAATGCTGAACCGAAAGCCGAGCCCAAGATATTTCTATATCGCCCCATATTTAAAACAAGCCAAGTTAATCGCCTGGGATTACTTCAAGCATTATGCGAGGCCAATACAGGGAATAAAATTTAACGAATCAGAATTGTTTGCAGAGTTACTTAACGGGGCAAAAATTTGGTTATTCGGAGCTGATAACCCGGAAGCAGGCCGAGGAACTTATGCTGATGGCGTGGTTCTTGACGAATACGCGCAAATTAAACCAGAAGTTTATGGTGAAATTATCCGGCCTGCCCTTTCGGACAGAAACGGATGGACACTGTTCATGGGAACACCGAAAGGCCAGAACCAGCTATATGATATTTACAACAAAGCCTTGCAAATGATGCAAGACGGAAACCCTGATTGGTGGTGTGGGTTGTATCGAGCCGATGAAACCAGCGTTATTCCTGAAGAAGAATTGGCGCAATTAAAGACACTCCTGAATGAATCGACATATCGACAAGAGTTTTTGTGTGATTTTACTGCCGCTGCCGATAATGTTTTGATAACAATAGATCAAGTGATTAATGCGTGTAATAAAAAATTCAATCCAAACGAAATAATGGGGTCTCCAAGGATAATTGGCGTTGATCCAGCAAGATTCGGAGACGACAGGAGCGTAATTCTAAGAAGGGAAGGACTTGTAGCTTATGAGCCAAAGATATTTACGAAAATAGACAATATGACTCTCGTCGGAAGGCTCACGCAAGAGATTGACGACTTTAACCCCGACGCAGTTTTTGTCGATGCTGGAAGGGGCGAAGGGGTGATTGATCGGTGTCGTCAGCTTGGATATAACGTCATTGAGGTAAATTTCGGAGGCGTTGCGTCAAAACAAAACCACTATGTCAACAAACGAGCTGAAATGTGGGATCTTATGCGTGAGTGGATAACTGCCGGTGGTTCATTGCCAGACAATAGAGACTTGAAATCTGATTTAGTCACACCGACTTACGATTACGATCCATCAAACAGAATACGCCTTGAATCAAAAGAAAAGATAAAAGAAAGGCTTGGAAAATCACCAGATATTGCTGACGCGTTAGCATTAACATTTGCATTCCCGGTAAAAAGAAAATCCATGATCACAGAAAAAAAAGAGTTTGCAAACGGGAAAAAAGAGTACGATCCATTTTCAAGTATCGAGCAGAAAAACCAAATAAACCCTGTTTCAGGAAGGTTTTGAATTAAAACGGTTGACTAAAATGGTTATTTAGTGTGATAATCAGTCAAGTTTATTTTGAGAGGTGAAAAATGGGTGCCGCCGCCGTTCCGGTTATAGTAGCAAGCACAGCCGCCAGTGTTGCGTCAATGTATTACCAGAATAAGCAACAAAAGAAAGCGGATGAAGCAATAAGAGAGCAACAGAATAAACCGATTCCAGCACAAACACCACCGCCAAGCCCAACAAATACAAACCCACAGTTAAACGAGCAACAGAGATTAAGAAAGCTCGCTCAAATGCGAATGGGGTTCCAGTCTACTATTGGCGGAACGTCTTCAGGTTTCAAACCTACAAACATAACCAACCCGTCTTTAATGCCACAAGCTCTAAAAACAAGGCTCGGTCAGTGAAAATAAAAGATCGAACAAACATAAACAAAAGATACAACGCCATGAAAAACGAGTACAGCTCATGGGTTCCGACATGGCGTGATATTGCTAGATTCGTAAGGCCGGGACGCGGGTTTTTCTTTGAGCAAATACCAAATTGGGGGATCGCTTTAGACCATAAAACCATGCTCGATAGCGTTCCGGTTCGAGCAATTAGAACAATGGCCGCCGGAATGACCTCTGGATTAACATCACCGTCAAGGCCGTGGTTTAAGCTTGGATTCGAGGATCATGAACTTGACAAATTTGGGCCCGTTAAGGAATGGCTTGAGCAAGTACAAAAATTGATGATGAACGTATTCTCGAAATCGAATATCTACGGTGCTTTCACGTCAATGTATGAAGAATGTGGAGCATTTGGGACAGCAGCGATGGCATTGCTTGAAGACTATGACAATGTGGTTAGGGCAAGGACATTCACGATCGGCGAATATTTTCTAGGTCAGGGATCCGATGGCCGGGTAAATTCATTTGGTAGAAATTTCAGAATGACTGTCGGTCAGCTTGTCGAAGAATTTGGGTTAGAAAACTGTACAGAATCAACGCAAAACGACTATAAAACTAAGAACTATGATAAATGGGTTCAAGTTTGCTGTCTCATAGAGCCAGATAGCGAAAATTCCGGTGAATATGGCTCTTTTGTACGAAAATCGTACAGGTCAATATATTGGGAGAACGGTTCGCCTGACGATATGTGTTTGGATAATAGGGGTTTTGATGATTTCCCTATCCTTGCGCCAAGATGGGACACAATGAACACCATGAACATTTACGGAAAATCGCCGGGGTGGGATTCGTTAGGCGACTGTAAAATGTTGATGAAAATGCAGAATGATCGCCTTTTGGCGTTAGACAAGGTAATTGATCCGCCAATGCAGGTGAGTGGCTCTGTCCATACTGAAGTGAACACGATGCCGGGTGGTGTAACAAGAAATTCAGCAGGTACACCAGACGCGGGAGTAAGACCAGCGTACCAAATTAACCCGGACATGGGCGCAATTGAAAGGGCTATCATAGATACCCGACAAGCCATAAAGGAAACTTTTTACAACGATTTATTTTTAATGCTTTCAAGCATAGATTCACCACAAAAAACAGCCTATGAAATCGCAAAGAGATACGAAGAAAAACTTCTTATGCTTGGGACTGTCATAGAACGTCTTGAAAGCGAATTGCACGATCCGACAATCGAAAGGACATTTTCGATTATGCAACGTGCTGGCCTTATACCGCCACCACCAGAAGAAATTCAGGGCTTGCCAATGAAAGTGGACTACATTTCCACGTTGGCCCAAGCTCAAAAAATGGTTGGAACCACCTCAATCGAGGAAACCTTAAACTTTGTCGGCCAAGTATCGGCAATTAACCCCTCAGTGGTCGATAATATCGACTATGACGATGCTGTAAGAGAGTATGCAGAAATGAAAGGCGTACCGCCGACAATTTTAAGAACTGAGGGAGAGCTAATGGCATTACGAAAAGCGAAGGAAGATCAAGCCAGAGCACAGGAAATGGCCCAAGCTATGCCAGAGATGGTTAAGGGCGCAAAAACCCTGTCAGAAACAAAACTGGAAGGAAATTCAGCACTTGACGCAATGGTTGGCAACCGATGATTGAGACAGATTCAAAAAAGAGGAAAGAAGAATCGAACCGTATCGAGAAACGGAAACGAGAACGGGAATTAAGCGATATAAGAGCTATTTCGTTAATTCCTGAAGGCCGTCGGTTCATTTGGAGGATTTTAGAAGATGCTAAAGTGTTCGCGTCGTGCTATGATAGGCATAATGGCGATATGTCATTTTACGAAGGCAAAAGAGATTTAGGGTTAATGGTTTGGCGTGATGTTATAATTTCGGTTCCAGAAAAATATGTTCAAATGGTAAACGAACATGAATCTGATAGAAAAAGGGAAGAAAAAGAACGAATTGAATTTGAAAAGAAATTAAGTGAGTAATATTTACGGGTGCGGCTCGCTACCGCTTCGGGCTCCTAGAGCCACCGCCAACAGCTTCTAGGGCTGGACATCCTTAATGGGTGTTCAGCCCTTTTTGTTGGTAACAAAAGGAGAGCAAAGTTATGGGAGAGACAGCGACAATGGAAAAAGAAGCAGAAAAACAGGGAGATACAGAGAATTTGGACGCTCCTAAAGATAATGGCGGAGCTGACGAAGAAGGAAGTTTGCTTGACGTAAAAAATCCCGATGCTAAGGATGGCAATAAAAAAGAGCCAGCCGAAAAACAGAAGGATGCTGAATCACCAAAAGATGAAAAGCCTGTTGGTGCGCCTGAAAAATATTCCGATCCGAAATTGCCGGAAGGAGTGGTACTCGATCCAGCTTTAAAAGAAAAGATGGAGGAGAAAGCAAAATCACTCAACCTAACGCAAGAATCGTATCAGGAGCTAGTTGATTTACATTCAGAGGCATTGAAAGGGTTTTCGGAAAAAACTCTCAATGAATACAAAAAAACAATTGAGGGCTGGAAACAGGAAACAATTAAAGAACTTGGAAAAGACTATCAAAAAGAACTTGCGATGGGTTCCAAAGCAATCGACGCGGTTTTTAAGGATCAAAAACAAAATGCCGAATTTCGCACTTTGCTGAATGATTCTGGTCTTGGAAATCACCCTTTAATTGTGAAATTCTGTAACTATTTCGGTAAATCTGTTGGTGAGGATAAATTCGTCGAGGGATCTCCGGCAGTAAAAGATAAAACAATCGCGGAATTAATGTTTCCAAATCTTCCGCCAAAATAAATTAAAGGAGAAAAATTATGGCTGCTACAGTATCGACTTGGCCGACATTGCTTGATGTTGCTAAAAGGTTAGATCCGAACGGGCAAACGGCTGCCGTTGCAAATGTGTTGAGTCAGTGGAATGAAATTCTTGACGATATCCCTTTCTTAGAAGGGAATCTTCCTGATGGACATAAAATCAGTATTGCTAAATCGCTTCCAGCTCCAACATGGAGAACAGCGAACAAAGGTATTAGCCCGACCAAAGGAACGACCTCTCAACTGGTTGAAACCGTTGGAAATTTGGCCAACTATTCTGAAATTGACAAGGATAATGCCGAATTAAACGGAAATACCGCCGCTTGGAGAGCTTCCGAGGATCGTCTTATCTTGGAAGGCATGAACCAAGCATTCGCCGGGGCCTTGATTTACGGTGATACGGCTACCGATCCAGAGAAATTCAACGGTCTTGCCCCTCGTTATTACACGAAGACGGTTGCGACTTCTACGGTTGCGAATCAGGTTATTGACGCGGGTGGAAGCGGTTCTGACAATACTTCCATTTACCTCGTTGGTTGGTCGCCTGAAACCGTTTTCGGTATTTATCCGAAAGGTTCCAAGGCTGGTTTAACGATGGAAGATAAAGGTCAGGTTACCATCTATGACGCTAACCTTGGCCGTTTTGAAGGTTATCGGACTTTCTATCAATGGAAATCGGGATTATGCGTTAAAGATCATCGATACGTTGTGCGAATTGCGAATATTGACGTGTCCGATCTGAAAACTGCCGGTGATAGCACAGACACTTCTGCAAATATTTTAAAGCATATGTCTATGGCTCTTGACTATCTTTACAATATTAGCGCAGTAAAACCGGTGTTCTACATGCATCAAACCGTTCGCGCGATGTTGCGCGTGAAGCTTACGAGCAAGTCTAACACTTGGGTTACTCTTGAAGACTGGCAGACACCATCCGGAATTATGCGTCCTACGCTTATGTTCCAAGGTGTACCCGTTCGTCGAGTAGACCAAATTCTATTGACCGAATCGGCAATTTCATAAGAAGGAGTGAAATAAAATGATATTAGATAAAGGTTTAATTCTTAGTGATGCTCAGGTTGTCACCACAACCGCAACATCGACCGATTATATCGATCAACTTGCGGCTGGTGATGCGATTGGCGCGTTTGGTTGGTTTATCTGTTCTATTGCCGTAACTTTAGCGACAGGAACTTCAATCAAAGTAACCCTGCAACATGATTCAGATTCGGCGTTTGGAACTGTCACGACTCTTGTCGATGGCCCTGTTCTGACGACCGCCGTCGCGAATGCTGCTAAAACGTTGCTTGCGGTTAAAATTCCATTGAATGCGAAGCGTTACATTCGTGCGAATTACACAATTGTTGGAACATACGATACCGGATCTGCGGTTGATGCTTTCATTACGTTCAGCCCTCAGACATTGTTTAAATAACAATGAAATACCGGGTTATTCGTAATTGCTACGGTTTCAAGGGGCGATATTGGTCAAAAGATCAAATTGTCGAAGTAGACGGAAGCGAAATTCCGCCAGAACATTTTGATAAAATTGAACAAATTCAACCAATTGAAATCGAAAAAGTAGATGAACACGTTGAACCCACCGTTGAAACAAACGTGATTGTCGAAAAAAAGCAAAAACATAAAAGATTAGGAAAGTAAAAAACAGGGGAGGGGAAGTTAAAAGCCCCTCCCCTGATACGCTGGAGGTTTATACATGCCATCTCAGACAGAAATTGTGAACATGGCTTTAACTCATCTTGGTCAAGAAAGCGTAGCATCTATTGATTCAGATTCAGATAACGCCATTAAATCTAAATTGATATGGGATGGGTGCAGGGACGAGGTTTTAAGAGCTTGCCCATGGAGTTTTTCGACGGTTATCGCCGCATTGAATGAATATTCAGACGATACTGTTACTGGATGGGATTATGTCTATGCGTACCCTCCGAAATGCTTGTTTATCAGAAAGATATATTCAGATTACAATCAGAACATTATTGATTTAACGTCGAATATGTCCCAGCTTCCCAATCTTTATTTAGATGAAAGCTTCAAGGTGGTCTTTAATCCGACAAGAAATTTAAAGGTGCTCGTTTGCAACATATCTCCCGCATACGCGGAATACACGTATCAAGTCACCGATCCGGGTGTGTGGGACTCTCTATTTGTTAAGGCGATGTCATTTAAGCTTGCTTCGGAGCTTGCGAATTATCTGGAAGGCAGCCAAGAATCAGCCAAAAGAAATTTTGAATTGTATAGGCTTGCCATATCTGAAGCAATGGCTACAAGTCAAAATGAATCGAATATTCCAAGAGTTAAAAAATCGGCGTATATTGATGCGAGATAAAATTGCCAATACATGATATTCAATCCTCGTTTTCTGGTGGTGAGTTTTCGCCAAAATTATTTCAACGTATTGATATACAGAAATGGAAATCCGGACTTCGGACATTAAGAAATTTTCTTGTTAGCCCGTTGGGGCCCATATACAACAGGCCCGGAACTTACTTCGTTTCGGAAACAAAATATAACGATAAAAAATCAAGGCTTATTCCATTCATATTTTCAAGAGAACAATCCTACGTTCTCGAATTTTCAGAGGGTAAAATCAGATTTTTTCAGAATGGTGGTTATGTTTCATCGAATAGGGGAGAATGGTCAAGCTCAACGGCATACGCTCATGGCGACACAGTAACAGCGTCGGGAAACCTTTATTTCGCAATATCAGCAAGCACGAACAAAGACCCTGTAACAGAGCCGACATATTGGACGCTATGGGACGGAAACGATGAATATTATGAAGTGTCGACGACATATATTGAATCAGAGTTATTTGAATTAAAATATACGCAATCGGCAGACACCTTATACATAACACACCCGGATCACGAACCAGCAACACTTAAAAGATATGGGCAGCAAAATTGGGTTTTATCTGATTTCGCTTTTAAGAATGGCCCATTTATGCCGTCAAATACGGACGAAGAAGTAAGGCTCGTTTTATCCGTTAGCAATCCAATGTATTTGATCGCCAGCAACAAGGCCGGATCTGACGTACCAGGAACTTTTACCGCGGCCAATGTTGGCTCCCTTTACAAATTAACGCACGATATTGAATCGTCAAGCTTAAATTCAAGCCTGTCAACCGTATCCGCAACAGGATCAATTCAGTGTGGAGGTGATTGGAAACTCGTAATATCGGATTCTAGTGGAACCTTCACAATTAACCTAGAGAAATCAACAGATAACGGGACGACGTGGGAAATTGTGGGCACATTTACGGATGTTATGGGATCGGTAAACACATACGGTTCAATTGACAATGGTGGTGATCCATTTCTTATAAGGCTTAATTGTACCGCCATTTCCGGATCATCCGTAAATTATACTCTTACGCGTGATCCGTTTATTGTCCAAAGCGTTGTACAAGCAAGCTCTTGGCCGGGCGGTGACGGACATTCCATATTATGCACAAAGGTATCTGAAAGCCCGATAAGGGGAAAATATACCGCAGATTGGGCCGAGGGTTCATGGTCTTCTCGGAGAGGTTGGCCTGCCTGTGTAACATTTTTCCAAGATAGGCTGGCTATGGCTTCTTCGGAGACAGAGCCGGGCACAGTTTGGATTTCAAAAACAGCGAATTATGTTGATTTTGGAACGTCGATACCGCTTGTTGATTCTGACGCGATATCGGTGAATATTCAGGATAGGCAAGTCAACACAATTAAGAGCATATTGTCATTCAATAATTACATTATGGGGTTTACCTCTGTTGGCGAATGGTCTATTGGCTCAACAAACGGCGGGCCCGTAACACCATCAACAGTTTTCACTAAAAATCACGGTCAACGTGGGTCGTCTGGCGTTGATCCGATTGTTGCCGGAAACCAGTGTATTTATATATCTCCGGCAAGCTCATCAATAAGAAATCTTATATTTCAGTTTTCAAGCGATACATTTTCAGGTGATAATATTTCGTTAATGTCTGCCCATTTGTTTGAAGGATATTCCATCACTTCGATGGCGTACCAACAGGAACCGGATAGTCAAATATGGATGGTGAGAGATGATGGGGCATTGATCGCGTTGACGTATGTGCCGGAACAGGAAGTTTACGCATTTTCAAGGCATGACACGGATGGAGAATATGAGGATGTCTGCGTTATACCGGGCGAAGAATCCGACGAGGTATGGTTCTCTGTGCTAAGAGATTCGGTTCGCACAATAGAAAGAATGAAAATACGTACTGTTTCACTCGATACGGATGATCAATATTTTGTCGATTGCGGATTAACTTATTCCGGTTCACCAGCTTCAAGCGTATCCGGCCTTGACCATCTTGAAGGCAAAACTGTTTCGATATTGGCCGATGGATACGTTATAAAAAATAAAACAGTTGTTGGCGGTGCCGTATCGTTGGGCGCAAGTTATTCAAAAATTCATGTTGGCTTAAAATATATTTCGGACGTTGAAACAATCGGCTTTGATATGCCACAACAGAACGGGACGATGCAGGGGCGCAAATATCATATAGCAAGAGTTGTTTTTTACTTCATAAACTCACGTGGTGGATTTTGCGGGATGGATGAAGACAATTTAAAGGCGATAATACAGAAAACGACAAGCGGTGATCTTTCCCAACATGAGACATTGCAAACGGGCTTCAGTAGGCAGAATTTAAAGCAAAATTACGATTCTTATGGCCATGTAATGTACAGACAGACAGATCCGCTTCCCGTAACCATAGCATCAATATTGCCTATAATAGATCCGGGTGAAAAATGACAATCAAATATTTTGATGGAGACTTAACAATAAGGCATTCGACCATAATTGACGCAATAGAAATGGCTCCAAACCTAAGGAAAGAGGAAATCGACGAAGTTAAAGCGTCGGACGGCATGACAACATTGGAGGCGTTATTATTTGGATACAATAATAGTCAAGCGTGTTACACGGCTATTTATAAAGGAAAACCAATTGCAATGTTCGGTCATTTGCCAATTTCTTTGATCGGACAAAAATCTGTTGTGTGGATGCTCACAACGCCAGACGTTCTGAAGATTAAAAAGAAATTCATGATTTTAAGTAAGAAAATAATAAATTATTTGCTTGAAATGTACCCATATTTAACAAACTATGTGGATGCTAGGTATTCGCAATCAATTAAATGGCTTAAATGGTGTGGGGCAGAAATAGGGCCAGCGGAAAAATACGGGCCGTATGGCTATCCGTTTCATCCGTTTCTGTTCAAAAGGAGCTAATTCATGTGTACTATAGGGGCAGCAATGGCTTTACAGGGGGTAAGCTCGGTCAATTCTGCTTACGGCTCATATGTACAAGGAATTTCTCAAAATAGATATTATGATTATCTTGCCTCAAATGCTGAAAAACAGGGCGCACTTGAACTGCAAAGAGGAGAGCAGCAAGCCCAATTTGAACAAGACAAGGGATCATTTGAAAGCAAAATTCAAAGAAATAACGCAAAAGAGCTTGAAGGAACTCAAAAAGCGATAGCCGGGGCGAATGTTGGGCCCGGATCGGTTGTTTCTGAAAATATTGCAACAGACACATTTAATAAACAAAAGCTCGATGAATTGAGCATAAAATACAATGCGGATATGGCTTCATGGAAAGCAAAAGAAGACGCTAAATTAAGAGACTTTGAGCTAAAAAATTCGGCAGCAGGGTACAGGATAGCCGGAAAACAAGCAAAATCAGCCGGGAAATTAGGCGCGTTTAATTCTTTGCTTGGCGGAGCTTCCCAAATGGCCCAAACGTGGTATCTTGGCAATCAGTATAAGCCAAAGGTTAAATAAGGGGTGTAAATATGGCCCTAACAGTACCGAAATATTCTCAGCAAGTTGACCAGCGGACAGGTCAATCTCCGGATGTCCCAAACTTAAATACCGTACCAGAAGCCGCATTTGGTCAGGAATTAGCAAGAAGAACAGAGCAAACCGGCGAGGTTGTTTCTTCGATAGCCAATAGGCTTTCTGAGCATATTATCGAAAAAAAGAAACAAAACGCGCTGAATGACGTGCTTGCGGCCGACAACGACGCGAGGAAAGAATTACAAGGAATTTTGACAAGCAATGACAGCGACATTGACGGCGTTCCAATAGGAATTTTCAATAGAACAGGGAGCAATTCGCTCGGTTCAACAATCTCATTCGATAAACAATCGGAAGAATTAAGAAAAAAATATATAGATCAATTTCAAAATCAATGGCAAAAAGACGAGCTATCTCGTTCGCTAGGTTCCCATATTCTAAGCGCAAGAGAAGCGGTTATCAGGCATGAGGCGACACAGGATCGGGAGCTTAAGAAAAGCACTTTAGATTCAGTTTTAAATCAGAGGGTGGAGGATTCGGCCTTAATTTCCAATCCTGAAATATTGAAAGAATCTATCAAGAATGCGTCAAAAGATATTTATTCCGTATTTGCTCCGATGGGATTCGCCAATATGGTTCCAGAAAAAGAAAGCGAAGTGGCAACGAGAATGGTCGAAAACTATTTAACGCCAATAATAGAAAGAAACCCTTCTGAGGCTATGATGCGTTTTGACGAAATAAAAGACGTTTTAAGTCCTACCGATTCAATGAAAATGAAGAAGCATATAATGGTTCAGGCCAAGCAATTTGAGGAACTTAAAAAACACCAGAAAGAAATTGAATACGACGACAACATGAGAGATATGACGCTTTCCATGATAAACGGAAAGATGACAATTTCAGAGGCAGAGAGACTATACAAAAACGATCAAATAAAATTATCTGACCTACATACGGCTCAAAGAATAATGGGCGCAGACGACTATAAATTTATGCAACGCAGAATGTATGGGCAGAATCCGCCTGACCATGAAATTTTTAACGAAATAAGAGAGAACCAGTTGAATCAAGATTTATCGCCCGGCCAAATAACGAGAAAAATAGCGTCGGCATTATCCGAAAAAAGATTAAACAAAGAGGACGCAAACTATTTAATGTCGCAGACAAAATCAGCGAACCAATCTCCGATAGATCAAGAAATTTCGTCGAATGTTGACACCGTTAGAAAATTTGCAGAAAGATATTTTTCTGACAATCCGGTTTCTCTCATAGAGAGATTCACTGGAACAAAAGAAGTTACGGATTCGCAAAACAATAAAGTTAAGTTATCAGCAAAAGACGCGCAATCAGAAGAGATGGTGAACGCTTTTATACGTCAAGTGGATCAAGAGAAAGCCACAGGAAAAAGAATATCTGAAATAAGAAAAGAGGTTCAGGACAGATTTATTAAAAAGCGTCACCCAGAAGTAGGAAACCTAGAAGAACTTCCTGATGTTATTTGGACGGCAAACAATCAATCCAAAAAAATATTTGATCCAGGAACTTCAAAAACTAAAACAAAATTTAAATTTATTCGATCGAGCGATAATAAATGATTGTTTATCTTGAAAAAAGAGGTGTTCCGATTGAGGTTCCTGACGATATCGGAGACAAAGACCTTGAAGAAATAGATAAAAATTTCGATTCGATGGTTGCCGAACCAGCAAGCCCAAGCCAAGTAAAGCAATCCGCCGAAATAGGAAATACAAATAAAACAGAAAGCATCAACCAGCCTGGAAGAAAATGGGTTCCCGATTTTTTTAAATCAAGGATATCCGGAACTGATATTTTAAAATTTGCCGCAAACCCAATATTGGCCTCAACAGAAAAAATGATTACAACCGGAACAGGCAGGGCATACACAGGAAAAGCACTTGAACAGTTTACGTTTGGATTAACAAAGCCATTGTTAGATGAAAGGCTTTCTGCGGACTATAAAAACCACCCTGTGGCGTCGGATGTCGGAAGCGTTGTCGGTGGAGTTGGAAGTCTTTTGTCAACATACGGAGCCCTGAATTTTCTTGGATTAGGGGCAAAATCAGCAAAATTGGCTCAAGAATCAACGAAAATCGGGCAAATTGGTAGTACTTTGGGCAACATAACAGCCAAATTCCCGCGTTTTTTGCCACCAGCAATTATGCAGGGCGCGACGCTTGGAACAAAGAAATTTATTGAAAAAACGGTTGAATCGCTTCAGGAGGGCCGAATTGATCCGGTCGAATACGGATCTTCAATACTAAAGGAAACAGCCGTTGGGTCTATCCTAGGATCAATTTCCGGTCTTACTAATGTTTATACGGCAGTCTCGTCGGCGGCTGGAATAGGGTATCTGTATTCAAAATCAGAAGGCGCAGATCATCGTGAAGCATTGCTTAATTCCGCAATATGGGCCACTTTCGAGCTTGTTGGCTCCCATGGAAGGGAGTATAAATTAAGAGTAAAAGCAAAAGAAAATCTCGAAAAAACAATAAGCGAATATATACAGCCAAAATTTGAGGTTGAAGGAAAGCCAATACCAAAGGAAACATCCGACGCAATAGCGAAAACAATTGTTGATCAGCAATTTAAAAAGATTGGAGGCGTTGATGAGGTGTTAAAAAGCCAAAAGGGAACATTGCAGGCAATCGAGAACATCAATCAGGTAGTTAGTCAGGGGAAAGTTGAAATAAAGCAGCCTATGGCAGTAGAACAGCCTTTGCTTGGAGTAAAGCCAAAACAGGAGGCTGGCATACCTCCGAAAAGTGAGATTATCCCAGCAACAGAAGAAAAGGCGATAATTGTTCCACGTGGAAATGAAGAAACGGTTAAGATTGGGAAAAATGGCATACCGGAGAGGGAGCCCAATTTTGTTGTTAAGGAAATAACGGCTCCGAATGGCGAAAAAATAGAAATAACTCATCAAATGGCCGTGAACGAAGCCGAAGCATTGATGGATTCTGAAAATGAAATGCTTTTAGCCAAAGAATCCGATCCGGTCAGGGATTTAATATTTAGAGTAAAACTAAAGCCAGAAGGCCCGGATCAATTAGGGGAATTTAAAGATCTTCCACTTCATGTAAAAGATTTAAAAAATGGGCTTACTCCATCGCAGATAGTCCAGAGAATAAACGAATCTCCACTAGATTACGGAATACCAGAAGGAACCGAGATAACAATTAACGACGTATACGAGAAAGCGCAGAAAAGGGCAATTTCCGATAAAAACAATATTTCTCAATACTACGACAGGGCAATAAACGAGCTTGAGGGAATGTATTCAGATTACGGGAAAATAGAAAATGTGGACGAAAGGCCGTTTTCTGGTGTGGAGCCAACAAACAAGGAAGTGGAAGTTGAACCGGGCGTATTTTTTGAAAAGCCGGGGAAATACTACCCAAGCGAAAAAGCGCAAATAATTGATTCGGTTTATAAAAACTTCGGAAAAACAAACGACATTTCCAAGGCCGGATTTATACTTGATAACGGTGATATGGTTGATTTTTCTGGAAAAGGTGATGATTCTGGAAAAAAAATACTTGGAAACAGATATTACGATCACACGAATATCATTAAAGCCACTGAATTTACAGGAACAGAAAAACAAGGGTTTGATTCCGTTATTGAATTTTTAAATAAAAGTGGCGCAGCGAGGATAAGCTACAATTTTAATGATTTAATGGTTCAGACCGTCGGGATACCGAGCAATGAAATAAAAGATCAAGTAAAAAACGCAATAATAGAAAATAAGCCAAAAAGAATATTTTTTGATGAGATAAATGAAAATGGAAGGACGGTAAAATCCAGGGAGTACGTAAACCCTGACGAAAATTCCGTTGATTCATTCTATTCCCCCATTGGTGAAAGAAAGGCAGATTTCGCTTCGCAGGGTTCTTTTACTGAAAACGTCCAAAGCGAAAGCCCGTACGAAAATCCTACGACCGCCAAAGAGGCTTCAGAGCCTTCTACCGTTGACGGATTCAGGGCATTAAATAAACCGCATTTAAAAGTTGAATTTAAAAAGGTGGGATCAATAATTATTCCAAACAGGAAAATTCAGACTCCCGCAGATTTAGCTTATGCATTTAAAGAGCTAAAAAATGAAGCTCAGGAAAATTTTTATATTGCCGCTGTAAAAGATAATGAGCTTATTTCAATAGAACACCTCGGATTCGGGACAATTGATCAAGTGGCGGTCTATCCGTATGAAACACTTAATTTTATAAACGATCAAGATGCGGATTCCTATTTTGTTGTTCATAATCATCCAAGCGGAGAGGTTTCTCCTTCAGAGGACGACAAGAGATTAACGCGAAATCTGAAAAAAGCAATTACAGGGCAAGGTAAAAAATACTTAGGACATGTAATAATTAACGATACGAAATTTGGATACAACAATCCTGACGCCGATGCTTGGGAGATAATGCAACACAATAAATCAATTGGAGAAATGACAGAAGAAGAACTGGCAGCGTTTGGAAAATCAACAAAAGATATCCCGGTGTTAAGAAAGTATTTTGAATGGAGCATGTCAAAATCGGACATATCGAAAAATCCGAGCATAACATCTCCAAATTCAGCATTTGAAATATTTAAAGGAATACAAACAGGCGAAAGCGAAGCGGTTGTGTATCTTTTAAATACGCAGAATAAGCTACTGAATGGCATTGTTATTCCAAAAAATGCAATAACCTCGGCTTTGCTTGCGAAGTTAGCCACGTCATACAGAGCATCGTCAATCGTTACGCTAAACACCGGTATTGATGCGAGAAAATACAACGAGTTAAAATCGGATTTAATAAATGTTGATGTTAGGTTAATGGATGATATAGAAATTTCAGAGCCAAACTCCTATAAATCAAAACGGGAATACTTCGGGGAAACAAAGAGCAAATATTCTGCTAAAGAAAATCAAGATCTTTTCAATATTGAAAATGAGAATATTTCAAGCCGATATGAAAGGCTTCGATCAATTGCATTGTCAAATGGGATGAATCCATCTCAAGCGGCAAAATGGGCAAAAGAAAAGCTTCGCCAACCGCAGGGAAACGACAATACCGCGAATAAACCGACGCAACAAGAATTTTCACAGCCCGGAGGAGTATCAAGCTTTGGGAAAGGACGAGAAGGAGAGCAAGATTTATTTGAAGAAAAATTTAAATCAACAAGAACAGGTCAAAGAAATTATGGGACAAAAGAGGATATTATTTCGGAATTGAAAAAGAAGTTTGGCGGGATTGAATATGTCAAGAAATTGCAGGGCCCGGAACTCGTTAAATTAGCCAAGTTTTTAACCGGAGACGTTCCGACCATAAAAAGGGTAATGCATTCTCTTGGATATTTTAAGCCGAGCAGCAATGAGATAGCCTTATTTAAAGATATTTTTAAAGATCCTAAAGAATGGGAAGCGGTTCTTGCCCACGAAATAGGTCACGCGCTCGATTTCAACCCTGACAAAACTATGAAAAGAGGAAACGTCCTCGGAAGAATAGCGACTCTCAAAAAATACAGAAAAAGCCTATTGCCAGAATCGCCAGAATCAAAAGAATCAATATTGACAGACGAAGACAGGAGAAAATTTAGGGCACAAGCGGAAAAAATATCGAAAGGTGAAAAATCTGGCGGCTCAATAAAAAATGAGCCAGACAACAAATTTGATCCTCAAATGATTTTAGATGTTTGGAATGCTGTAACTCCTAACGTAGACCCGGAACTAATAAACTATATCAAGGGCATTGATGCTAACGCTAAAAAAGAATTAATAAAAAGCGCAATGCAAGCTCTTAAAAAAGGCGAGAAAATAACAGTTTACGACGTAAATAAATTCAACAAAGATGCTGGAACAAACTTAAAGAGTGTTGCGGACATTTACCGTGATATTCTTAAAAAAGAGATACAGAAAAGAAAGTTATGGGAAGAAGAAGTAATAAGGGAGGAAATGCAGAATTTATCGCAATATTGGAAACCATTTGACCAAACGAACACTTCCTATAGAAAATATAGATTTTCATCCCCTGAGCTGTACGCTGATTTTATCAGTGTAATTCTAAATGCCCCAAGAAAAGCATTAGAGATTGCACCAAAAACATATGAAGCATTTTTTAACTACTTGCAAAATAAGCCAGAGGCGATGAAGCAATATTTAGAACTTCAATCGCTTGTACAAGGCTCCGACGATGATTTACAGAAAATTAGAGTTGATGATTTAATTGATATGTTTGAAAAAGGAGAACAGGCTTCAAGAAAAATTGCAATTGACAACGAGAACGCGAAAAAATCTTCATACGATAAATTAAGAACATTGTTTATTGATAAAAACTCGATGCTTCTGGATGAAAGAAACAAGCTTGCCAAAAATGAAAGTCTTCCTCCTGAAAATGACGCCAAATACCTCGTTGAAAAATATTCGATGACAGCTTCATTTGTGAAATCATTTCTTGATAAATTCGATAATCAAATATATGGCCCAGCCTCAAGCGATCCAGAAACACTTAAAGCGACAAAATTAATATTATTTCTTGACCGAATAAAATCGGGTGATAGGTCGGAGGTTGCCAATCCGAAAGGGCATACACCAGAGACAGCCAAAGACGCGCTCGAATACCTAAAAAAAACCAACCCGGAAAAATACGCGCAGGCCGAAAAGTTTGCAGAGGATTCAAGAAAATGGTTGTCCGATATCTCGAAAATTGAAGGGGCTAACGATTTCTATACACCGGAACAATTGGCATTAATTCAGCAGAGTGATAAATATGCTCCATTAAGAATTATCGAATACATGAAGGATTATATATCTGCCGGATTTAACAAACAATTCGGGACGTTCAAAGACAGCTCCGATCCAATGACCAACATATTGTTAAAAGGAACGTCTCAGCTTGTAGCGATAGAAAGAAATCGAATAATAAAAAACATTGTTGAAAATACATTGCTTAAATCCGGCATCACGATGGTTCCAGCAGAAATAAAGAATTATCCGGGAACTTTCAACGTGAACAATCCGCCAAACAAGAACATGGGAACGATACTTTATAAATCAAACGGGAAGTGGATGGGGTATCATACAGACAAATACATTTCGGACATTTTCAATAATAAGTCATCTGAAAACATTCAGAATTTGTCAAGCGCGATTAATTCGATACTGCTCAATAAAGCGTTTAGGAATATGTTCATAACATTTAATACGAGTTTCCAATCCGTAAACCTTATACGTGATTTTATTGCAACATGGAAAGCTGTACCGGACATGACAATTTCCCAAGCATTAAAACTGTATGCGAACTCATTGCCAGAAGCAAAAAAGAGGGTTTCCGGCGAATACAGCGAATTGATTAATCAAATGGAAAAATCGGGCGCACTAAACATTACATACAATAATTTAATTTTAGGAAAAAATGCCGAGGATAACGAAATAGAAAGGCATTTAATGAGATACGGGAAATTGGATAATCCTGAAAATAAATACAAGGGTATTCCAGTGATAAAACAATTATCACAGATAATGGATTTCATAAGGTACACAGGGGACGTTATTGAAACGCTTCCGAAAGTAGCCGGTTGGAAAAGCTTAGAAAATATGCCAGAGGAAAAACGCGCGTATTATGTAAGAAATTATATTGGAACCCCAAGCACGAAGCGAACCGGAACGGCAACGCCGGTAACAAACTCATTTTTCATGTTCTCGAATATTGCCAAAGAAGGAATAAGGAACATGATCGAATTGGCAACATCCAAAGACACCAGAAAAACATACTGGTCAAAAACATTTGAATCGGCAATATTTCCAAAAATATTGATGGGGATGATAGCGGCCGGGTACTTTGGCAAAAAAGCAAAAGAAGTTATGGATAAAAATTCAGAATATATGAAGACGAATTATATAGTTATTCCTATGGGAGTAGATGAGAACGGAAACGGGATATCTATAACAATACCACAGGACGAGGCTGGTCGATTGGTCGGCGGGATATTCTGGAAAATGATCAATTCCAAGGGGAATGTAAAACAAAATTTATCAGATTTATTTGCGTTTGGCGAAGGCGCGGTTCCTAGCATGTCTCCGGCGATATCAATATCAAAAGCATGGGCTCAATACCTTTCTGGAAAAAACCCGACGGATACATTCAGGGGCGGAAATATTTTGACGGATCAAGAACAGGAGGCCGGAGGAAAATACGCATTTGAGCCGATGGCAAGATGGACAATGAATCAGTCTGGATGGGTTCGGCTTGATATCCGGGACAGATTAAAAGATGAGCCTTTATATAAAAAAATGCTTGGCTTTACTCCAATTCTAAATAGATTTATCCGTGTTGGACGGGCTGGTGAATCAGAAATTGCCAGAAATGCGTCTGGTGAGGTCAGGTCAAAAATAGCCAGAGAGAATATAGACATTAAAAACATGGCAAGAAAAGCAATCAGAATGGGTATTCCGGTTGAGGATTTTATAGAAAAAGCAGAAAATGAAAAAATGGCGAAGAAGATGAAAAATTCCTATGAATTGTTAAAGAAAGGCTATACGTCAGATCCGTGGATATCAGCATTAAATAGGGCGACAAGCAACGAAGAAAAAATGGCGATACTCGAAAAGGCGAAACAAACATATGCCAACATGGAAAAATTCAATGATTACGTCGATTCTTTGTATGAGGACGAAATTATAAGCGGTCGGCTGGCATTAGAAATAAGGGAATAGTTTTTGAAAAAAAATAAAATATTGCTATCATTAACGATATTCAAAAGGAGGCCGAAATGACTGTTGCGGCCGTACCGACAGAAGTAACGTATGACGGTGATGGGATTGTTGACACATGGGCCATCCCTTTTGATTCTATAGAAAAATCAGATATCGAAGTTTGGATAATTGATAATTCTGAAAATGAAACTCAATTAACAAGCGGGTATTCCATAAATGCCGGAAGAACTTCGCTTGTTTATCCATATCCCGCCCTATCGCTCCCACTTTTACAAACCGGCGAAAAAATAAAAATTAAAAGAGTAACACAACAAGATCAAGACCTTGACCTGATTGTTCAAGGGACATTCTCGGCTGAGGATGTTGAACTCGCCATCGATAAGCTGACAATGTTATCCCAAGAGCTCCAAAGAGACATTACCGGCGTTGCATTAACATCAGTTGGCGATATCGCAGACGGATCTATAACAACCTCAAAACTGGCAAATTTGGCGGTAACTGCCTCAAAATTAGCCAATTTAACAATAACAGCCGATAAAATTGCCGACGCGACGATTACGGGCGACAAAATAGACTCGCTGACAATAGAAAGCACAAACATAGCCAATTTGGCCGTTACTGCCGCAAAAATTGATAATGCTACGATAACCGGTGATAAAATAGCCAACGGGACAATAACGGCGGATAATATCCTCACCGCCACAATAACCGGGACACAGATAGCCAACGCGACAATTATAGGCGATAACATTGCCTCGACAACAATAACAGCCGCAAACATAGCCAGTGGAACAATAACAAGCAACGAAATTGCCTCTGGAACAATCGTTGCCGACAATATAGGAACCGGCGTTATAACTGCCAACGAAATCGCTGACCTCACAATAACAACAAATAAAATCGGTTTACTTCAAATAACCAATGCATTGATAAATGACATGGACGCTTCAAAAATTACTGCCGGATTGATAAATGTTTCTAGGTTAAACATTCTTGGCATAATCATGCAGGGGTTCACGTGGACTGATAACTCGCCTTCAGCCGGATACGTGGCATGGTCAACGGGCTCCCTTGTTTATGCCGGGACAACGAACACAATAACATCAGGAAATTCAAATAAAAAGTACATATACTGGCAATCTTCAGCCCCAACGGTTTTTTCCGGGTCAGACACCTTTCCATCATTAACAGACTCCGATTTTCTTATAGCCACAAATGCATCAGGGACGCACGATCTTGCTTTTAACAATAGCAATGCGGCGGGATCGGTAACGACCTCGACACTGGCGGATCAAGCTGTCACGGCGGCAAAAATAGCCAATGCAACGATAACCGGAACGCAGATTGCTAACGCGACCATAGCGGGTGTAAATATAGCAAGCGGAACAATAACATCGACGAACATAGAAAATGCCAGCGTTAGCTCGCATACGATAGATTCGGCAACGGTTAGCGCAATGACAATATCGAATTTGGCTATTATTGCAAGCAATATCGTTGATGCAACAATAACCAACGTAAAAATAGCGAATTTATCAGCCGATAAAATAACAGCCGGAACAATTGATGCAAGTCTCGTAACAATAGCTTCGGCTGATGGAAAAATGACACTTTCCGGGAATATTCTTGAAATAAAAGATTCTGGAAATACGATACAAGTTACTCTCGGAAGATATACTGGCTCCACATACGGCCTTGCGATAGGCTCAAACCCCGCCTCGCCGGATATCTCAATCAGTTCTTCTGGAATGATAATCACGACGACTTCATTTGTAAGTTTTAAGGGTTCAAAGTGCCTATTTCAGAATAGCGGAGCATCTCAAAATTCTCTTATTGGTTACATAATTAATAATTTCGTTGTTCAAGGTGATTCAACAAAAGGATTAAATCTGTATGGCGGCGGAGGGAATATTTGTTTAGGAGAAACGGACGGAAGTTATGGCGGTGGTTCAAAAGTGGTATTTATACCAGATAGAAGCTCGGCACCGACAACAAACCCGACAGCCGGAGGAATAATGTATTCAGAATCCGGAGCATTAAAGTGGCGCGGATCGTCCGGGACTGTTACAACAATTGCAGCCGCATAATTTATGGAAAAAATACAAGGAGTTAAAAAATGAAAAAAATATTACTGGCCGCAATAGTAGTAGGGCTGGCGTCTTTCGCGGAGGCCAGTGACATAACGGTATCAACAATCATGGTAAATGAAGTTTTAACTTCAACCAGATCGTTTGTTGTTGATACGAATCAGACACGAATTGACCAATTATCTGCCCAAATTGTTTATTCTTCTGCATCACCAAACACCGTCACATTTATAGACGGAAAACCTTCGACCGGTTCAATTACTGTAACTTCACTAACAGGTCTAACAACGACATACGCCAACAACAGTATAACGGTAATTTCAACCAGTGGGCTTTCAGATCAATATTTGTATTTTAGGGGATATCCGATAAATCTGATTGACAAAGTAACAACCACGGCAACCGGGACAGCGGTAAATATTCGGAATTTCTTTAACACTTATTATTCCGATATCGTTTTTTGCTCCACAAATGCCCCGTCTGCCGTTGTAACTTGCACCGCGACAGTTACGGGGGTAACGCCTAATAGTTGGACATTGACCAGCTCTACCCCAGCAGCCGTATCAATATCAAAACCGACTTTCACAGGCGGATATGATAATGCGTCAATAACTATCGCTGGCATAACACTACAGGCAAATATAGATTTTTTCCCTGGCGGCACAACTACAACCGCAGCCACAGCTATTGCAAATGCGATAAATTCAAACGGAACATTAAACAAGATGGTTAGGGCGCAATCGACCACAAATGTTGTCCGAGCAACAAGCACATTTACTGGATATCTAACAAGGTACGATATGGCAACATCAAGCCAGGCGGTTTTAACTTTGTCAGGGTCAACATTAGTAACCGGAACAGATAGCGATATTGTTTTGAATGTTTCATCGAATACAGCCCCAAACCAAAACAGCGTATTTCAGCTAACACAGAGCCCGTATATTTCACCATCAAATGCGATATACAAGCCTACGAATTGGGGAGCTGGCCAAGCTGTATTATTTACGCAAACAAGCGGTTCATTCGCTTCTTTAACAAATAATGCCACATATTACGCGTCGAATATCACGCCGACATCATTCAGTTTGGTTGATACTGCAACCGGAGCGATAGCCGGGTTAAAGCTAACCCTGTCAACGCAAACACAGGCCGGAAATGGAACCTTCGCATTAACACCGTTGGCGATTACGGGCACATTCTCGCTGGTATTCCAGGAGTCAAATGACGGAGTAAATTATCATCAAATGGTTGTAACAATCGGCACGACCACGACGAATGCGGCATTTACATACGCAACTCCATTCCCGCAGACATCGAATCTATTGAAATTTGGTGATTTATATACGCGGTATATAAGATTCTTATTTTCAGCTCCCGCAGCGAACAGGGGCGGAGTAAATACAAACATAATTATTCGCGGTAAAAATAACCCGTAAAGGAAATAATTTGACTATAACTTCTGACGTATTAAGCCACATATACAACGGCGACGATTCAAATATATATTGGGCGTATACATTCAAAATAATTGAAACGACAGATATTACGGTTTCGATAACGAGCCCGGAATATGTCAAGACAACATTAACATCGAATTATGAGGTTGACACATTCAATTCAAGGGTAATTTATCCAACACCGGCTTCGGGCCTTGATCCGTTGCCGACAGGTTGGACAATTACCCTTGAACGGATTGTTCCGGTTACACAGGAGCTTGACCTTACGGAACAGGGAACATTTTCAGCGGAAGACGTAGAGACGGCGTTAGATAAAATGACAATGATCTGCCAACAGCTACAAACAAACACGGAATCAGTAACGACCGTGATAGCGTTGGGCGATCAATCGACAAATGGCTCATGGCGGATTGTGATATCGAACGGAAATTTGTCATTTCAAAGGCTTGAGTCTGGCAACTGGTCAGAAAAAGGGGCGGTAACTCCATGAAGAAAATATTGATACTTACGGCCTCTTTATTCGCTTCGTCTATCTGTTATTCTGGACTAAAAACAGACGCGGTATATTTTACTGTTGACGGGACAACGCAAACAAGTGCCGCATTTGGAGCAGGCGGCGGGACTGGTAGCTCTGGCCCGTCAGCGTATGGATCACTTTACACAAAAAATGGCGCAGCAAACCAGGCCGGGATATCGGCTTCAACTGTTACTTTGACATTTTTTAGTAATGCGGGGATTTCAACCCATGCCGTTTCCAACGCCACGACTGATAGTGTTACCGTGGCAACAACCGGAATTTTCAATGTGTATGCTGTATTTGTTACTTCTGATAATTACGGGTCGGCTAACTTGCATTACTCTATTTGCGTCAATGGAATACCGTCTAATTTTTCCGGTTCATTTAATCCAATAAATTATTATATCCCGTCGTCAATAACCGGGATTCTATCTTTAAGCGTGGGGGATGTTGTTACGTTGTGCGGCTTCTCAAACGAACCTGCCGGAATTGGATTATCAATCGTTGATTCTCAATTTGTCGTTTCTTCTGCTGGTGGTATTGGCGGGACGACTGTAAGTGGTGGCGGTGGTAGTTCAATTGGTTCAACAGCATACGGGACTTTGTACACCTCAAGTGGAGCAATTAATCAAACCGGCATAACGACCACATTGACTAAATTGTCGTTTTTCTCATCAGCCGGGATTTCAACTCATGCGGTATCGAATGCCACAACCGACACGATAACCGTTGCAACAACAGGGGTTTTCAACGTCTACGCAGTTTTTACGTCAACGGATTTCTTCATATCTGCAAATCGTCTTAGATATTATATTTGCGTAAATGATGTGCCATCGAATTTTTCTCAGTCTTTTGATCCAAGCTATAGTGCTACAGCCCATTTCCCTGTATCAATAACTGGAATATTGTCTCTGAATACAGGCGATTCAGTTTCATTATGCGGATATGTCGATACCCCTACAGGACAAGGGTTTTCAGTATCAGATGCCCAATTAATTGTTTCCGCAACCGGTGGAATTGGCGGTACTACTATTATAAGTGGTGGAAGTAGCACGTCGCCATTGGGGGTATTTAAAAACGGTGTCCAAGTTTCAAGCCCAACTTCGCAAATAAACTTCTCCGGAAATTATTGGGATATCACACTTGGTGGGACTTCAACAGGGACGGTCAAGCTTATTGGTGGGAATACCAATTATATCCAGGTATCAAATTCATTGCAGACAGGGGCGACGGCATACCCCCAATTCCTAAATGCGAACACGGCAACAATTATTTCCTCAATTACAGTATTGGGGGCAAATGGGGCCAGTGTTACTTATGGGGTCACGGCGGGGAGCGTGACAGTCAATAATCTTACCGCAAGCCAATTTGTAAAAACAGACGCAAACAAACGCTTATCTTCTCAGGCTCAAATTAATTTATTAACAGAAGTTACCGGGATATTACCTGAATTAAATTTGCCTTCAACGGTAACATATAATACATCTAACCAGAGAATAACAGGGACAAAAACATATACTTCAACACAGACATTTAATAATCAGGTTTCATTTTTATCGTCGAATATAAGTGATGACAATGATATTTATTATATTTCAGACTCAGCTACATTTGAATTTGTAAATGATGCTAATGATAGCCCGTCAACTCCAATTGCTGAATTTAAATATATAGCTGGCTTACCTACTCCAATAGAATATTCAGTATTAGAAATTAATAACGGTAGTGTTGTCGTCGATGGGGCCCTTAGTGTTTCTTTACCATCAGTTTTAGACGGCGTGTCTAATACTGCATATTTAAAAATGTATGAAACTCTCACTCCCAATGACTATGTGTCAATTAGTTCCTCGGAATCATTGACGAGCAGTCAAGACTATATACTGCCAAACGCATACGGAACAGTTGATCAGGTACTTGCAATAAGAGAACAGCGCGTTACAGGGGCTCGGACACTTTACTGGAAAACAGACGCAACCGGTGGCGGCGGTGGCATTGCATCAATGCGCGTCGAAGATGGCGGCTCGTTTGTTGTCGATACGTCAACCTTTGATTTTACCGGTACGCAATTTGTTGTTACCAACAGTGGCGGAGAGGGGTTAATTGCATTAAATACTTCATCCGTTACCCTTTATGGCCCAAATATTCCAGCGGCGAGCATATCAGCGGGAAATCTAGGGAGCAATGTTCTTGTTTCATCCGTTTCAATATCTGCTTTTTATAATCAAGCCCAAATAAGAACAAATCTTGGCTTAGCTATCGGAACCAATGTTCAAGCTTGGGATGCCGATTTAGATGATTTGGCAGATGGATCATTAACAGGGTCAAAGGTTGGTTCAGGTGTCCCGGCGGCCAATATTGCATCAGGTTCATTAGGTGCGTTGGTTATGGCTTCATCATTGACGGCAACGGGGGTTACGGCTGGTAGTTATCTCAATGCGAACATTACAGTAGACGCAACGGGAAGGATAACATCAGCAACAACAGGTGTTTCTAGTGCCACGGCAATAGAATTTATTATTGATGGTAGTGGAACCGAAATTGCCGACGGTATCAAGGGTGATTTAGAAATTCCGTTTGCTTGCACACTTGACCGTGTAACAGCTATTGCCAATGAAAGCGGATCAATTACCGTTGATATTTGGAAAGATACCTATGCGAATTTCCCGCCAACTGTGGCCGATACAATCACAGCCTCGGCTAAACCAACAATCACAAGTGGAACAAAAGCACAAGATACAACTCTAACAGGATGGACAAAATCAATCGCGGCTGGCGATATTCTGAGATTCAATGTCGATGCGGCAACAACGACAACAAGAGTGACAATATCATTAAAGGCGTTTAAACAATAATGGGAAGCTTAAACGAATTAACAGAAAAAGTAGATCATTGGTTTAGTGGGTTCGAGGTTGAATTTACTAAGAAACAGGATGCGTTTTTTTCTGCTCATAAAAGATATTGGCAGGGGTTATCAACCCATTCAGAAGTTCCAGATCAACGTAGTGATAGAGCTGGCGATACAACCGCCGACAGGCTAACAGCGGCCACAACAGAGGGCGATAAATGGCAAGACTTCATGGCAACAATTGGAGAAACACCGTTGGCCGCTTCTGTCACATGTAATACTTATAAATCACCAGAAGGTGATGGCTACGAGATTGTCTTGTTTTTTAAATATGAAGGTGTTTTATACACCAGAGTTATTAATTATGGGCCTGAAAGAAGTAGAGATAAAAATTGGGTAATAGAAAAAGAGGGATTATCTCAAGAATTATGAAAAAAACATTTATCGTTATTTTTTCTATTTTTTTTACTTCCAGCCAATGTTCTGCTGGGCTACTTGATAGTCTTATTTCTTATTGGAAGATGGACGAGACAAGCGGAACAAGGGAAGATATTCATGGGACACAGGATTTAACTGACAACAATACGGTGTCATATGGAACAGGAAAAATTTCAAATGCGGCTGATGTTGAATGGTCAAATAGTGAATATTTGTCCCATGCAGATAGTGATGAGCTTAGTTTGGGATCAGATGAGGATTTTACAATAAGCCTTTGGGTAAATGGAGAATCATACGCTGGATATAATTACAGACCAGTTTTCTGTAAATGTACGGCATCTGCTTCGACCTGCGAGTATCTACTATATTATTACTACATTGGGACCGATCCAAATAACAAATGGAGATTTACTGTAGGGAATGGGGTAACAGCTACAACCGTTGAAGAACCGATGACTCCGACCTCAACAGGTGTTTGGCATCATGTATTGGCTTGGCATGATAAAACGTCTAATAAATTATACATACAGCTCGATGGAGACGCTACTCCTGCGGAAGTAGCATGGTCTAATGGTACGTACTCTGGGGGTGTATCAGCAATGGAGATTGGCCGTTTCCCGCATTCTACTGCTCATTTTTTTGACGGGATGATTGACGAAGTAGGATTTTGGAAGCGAGTTCTCACAGCTGACGAAAGAGCCGAGCTTTATAATTCTGGCAACGGTTTATCTTACGACGATTTCACTTCTAGCGGTGGATCGGCAACACCAAAATCAAGAGGATATATCTTTAATTAGAGGGTAAAAACAATGGCAGGAATAATTGAAGTTGGTACACAAAGCGGTTTAACACTTTACTCGATTATCAGAAATTCGGGTGGTTCTGTTTGGAATGGGTCATCTTTTGAAACTTACAATGTATCCAATTGGGCCACTTATGACGTGGCAATGACGGAACAATCGGGATCAGGGTATTATGTTGCCACATTCCCGGCGGCCATTACAACCGGGAAATACTCTTTTATGGTTCACCAACAATTAGGGGGTAGCCCTTCTTCTGGCGATTATATTATTGGCGGCGGTCAAATTTACTGGAATGGGACGATTGAGGAACAAACCATTGGATCTATTCTTGAAGCATATCGGCTTGATGACCTTGTTTTATCATCGGCTAGCCCGTCAGCCCCAACAGTGGGATCTTTCCTCGATAAAGTTTTGAATAAGAACGGTGGACAGACATTTGATCCAACAACGGATTCACTTGAAGCCATAACTGATGCTGGCGGCGGTGGGCCAACAGCGGCACAAATTGCTGATGCTGTATGGGATGAAGTGCTTGATGGTAGCCATGCTACGGCTG
This sequence comes from Alphaproteobacteria bacterium, assembly GCA_016722515.1. Classification (NCBI taxonomy): domain Bacteria; kingdom Pseudomonadati; phylum Pseudomonadota; class Alphaproteobacteria; species Alphaproteobacteria bacterium. The sequence continues at coordinate 2,113 of JADKJE010000008.1, read as the reverse complement.
ATTCTGGCGCAGAACGGGTAAAAGCTATTGACGATAAATTGCCTTCTGGTACGATTTCAGACTTCGACGAATCGACCAACAATGTCAATCTTAATTCGAGCCAAACAGGGGTGACGATTGGCACAGTGAATACACTTGGGACAACAGCCGTAAATCAGGTTGCTTCTGAAATGTCAGATGCTTTACGGGTTGACGCGCTTTCTGAACCGTCAGCCGGTGCGCCTTCTGCAACTCCGGCCATTGCATCACTATTGATGTATCTCTATTGTACATGGAGAAATCAGACGACAGAATCAACTAGCGAGTCTAAAGTTAGGAATAATGCTGGTACGATTCTTACAAAGGCTACCTTGTCAGATAACGGGACGGAATTTACGAAAGGTCAATACGGTGCGCCATAATGGCTATTGATTCAGAAAACAAAAGACGATCTTGCGTATCGCACAAAATACCTGGGCTTGGTATTCGGCCAAGTCCAGATAGTGCGATTTCTATATCAGATCGTCGGCATTCTGGGCTTTATTATGCTGGCATTGATCCTCAGTTTATATCGACGACATTTTGGGTTCCTTCTTATGATGCGAATACAGCATCATGGACTCAGAACCAGTTTGCTTCATCGAATTGGAAGAATGGATCAAACGTCACTTCAACATGGGTTAATCAACAAGAAGCGAGGGACGAATAAATGGGATACGTTGGCAATATTTATCAATTTCCGTTTAACCTGGCCGGTTTTCAATTTAATCGAAATACTGATTTATTAACAGAAACGGCCCTTGTCGACGGGACGAAGAATATTAACTTTCACGAAGGCGGAGTGGGCAAACGTGGTGGGTCTACGAAATATTTGGTTTCCGCTATATCAGGTGCCCCGGCGATTACGGGACTGTACGATTTCAGAAAACAAAATGGTAACTCGTATCGTATGTGGGCCACGGAGGATGGCAAGGTTTACCATACTCTTGAGGTTAATTTGCTTAAGAGTGGAATGTCTTTAAGCAATAAGTTTCATTTTTCAACATTTTCGGATGAGGTTTATATTTCAGATGGGGCGACAACCCCCCAAGTTTGGAATGGGTCAAACCCGTCAACAAGCAATATCTCTGGTATTGCAACGGATTGGTCAGGCAGTTCCAATTACCCATTTCAGATTATTCCATTCCCGTGGGGCAAATGCTCGTCAATGGGCGATTAGATCCGATGCTGTTTATGCAAGTGCCAATGGTGACGGGGATGACTTCTCAGATGCTAGTGTAAAAAAGATCCCTGTTTATTCAGATAGCGGCCTCGTTGGTGGACTTGATTTTAACGGAACATTGTTTGTTTTCAGTAAAACAAAAGCCTATATCATTGATGACACCTCATCCGACACGGCAGAGTGGGGATATAAAGAAGCCATTTGGGAAGGTGGCGCGGCCCATTGGCGGCTTATTACCAAAGCTGGGAATAATATCTATTTGATGATGGACGACGGACTTATCTATTCAATCGCGGCGGTTCAATCGTCAGGGGATTATGAACAGGCCGCCATTAACAAACCGGCTCATATTGATCGTTGGCTAAGGGAAAAGGTCAGCTTAAACAATATTGAGAATTTCCATGCTTGCTATGACCGAAAACTAAGAGCAATTAAATATTTTGTCCAAGTAACAGGCTCAAACACAAACACAGGTTTGACATATTTCATTGATAGATCGCCAGAAATCGCATGGGTTATCCATGATAATTCAGAAAATTCTTCTGGTTATAATGCTTCTATATCGGCAGAGATAAGAACAGCTACGGGGACTTATATTGTTTCAACAGGTGACTTTTCTGGTGAGATTTGGAATTTAGAACAAAGCACAAAATCGGATAATGCTTTATCCTATGAGTCTAGCGTAAAAACACGAAAGATTAATATGGGCGCGTCTCGGATGTGGAAGCATTTTAGATCCATGGGCTTGAAGGTTTCATCACAAGCCAACTCGACATTGACGGTAAGAATATGGGTTGACGGCGTAAGAAAAACTGACAAAACAATCGATGTTTCTGGTAGTGGTGCGACATTCGACGAAGCCGTCTTTGATACCGCTGTTTTCGCAGAGGATTCTATTATTCCCTATGAAGT
>JADKJE010000007.1 GCA_016722515.1 Alphaproteobacteria bacterium | reverse complement strand
AAATCGGTTGAACGTAAACAATATAGGCTAAGGATTTGAGGATTCTCAGGGCAGTACAATTTCTAAGTTAACACCTCTAAAAGTTTCAATAGGGGTATCGCCAATCTTGACACAATGGATGTCATAAGCACCTTGACCAATGCAGAAAATTTGGGTGTAGTTTAAGTTCTTTACAAAACCTGTACCGTCCCAACCGTGCAACTCTCATCCTTAAAAGTTCTGTAAGGGCGAGTTATGTAGCTTGGCCACATTCTGTTTCTGCCGTAACCAACTTCAACGAGGTTGTTCAAGTTTGCTCTATTTGACTTGCCGTCAATGGAGAAAACGGACTCGCTTCGGCTTGACCCTGGCCAGCCCTAAAAGCCTGCATAGCTTTGCGAGCTTTGTAGACACCATAGGCTGTGAGGGCTACGCTACCTACAAGCATTGCAACATTAGCAACCAAGGAACAGTTGCCAACGGTGCCCCGACAACGAGGACTAATTTCAACAACAGAGTTGTCAGACAGTTTGGTGTTCAATCTTTACGCAAAACCGGAACTGCTATCAACTCTAACTACCGTAGGGTGTTGAAACTCAGAACCTTGCATAAAAGGTTTTAATACATCCTGTAAACTCTGTTCACAAACAAACTTCGCTGACAACGTAGTTCTTAAAAGGGATTTGTCTTGTATTTACCGTTATCACAAAGCACCCCCACTTGTAATACTCAAACAATCAAACCCCAACATTCCAAGCCTGTCAAACCTCTAGCCACAGACACCGCCATGCTCTATGCAATGGTACTGTTCAGTCGGGTGGTAGACTCCCACATGGTTAAAGTGGCCTTTAGTGCCAAGCAGGATGATACTGTAGGCGGTCTTGGCGGAACCTGCTGAAAGCTCTTGGCAAGAGCTTGGATCTGCCCAGGCCGTGCCTGCTGGTCGAAGAACGGGGCTTCTGGAGCGTCGAGCAACCCTAGTGCGTAGCGAACGAAGCCCCAGCAGTCGAACCCCCTCAGATCCTTTCCCAGGGCTACCCAGCGGGTGCCCAAGGCAGCTTCTATCCTACCATCCACGCAAGCCGGGAAACAGTCGCACGGTGTAAGATTCATTTGGAAATCTTTTGTTAGCAATGTTTGGAAACAGACACTGAACATCAACTTGCGCTAATCCAAAATTAACAGGTCCGATGTGGAAAATCATAGGAATTGGCAGTTGGTATTGTGGATCTTGGTTTGTGGCTAATAAAAACGGCCTAAACTTGACAACAACAGGAGACTTGTCAACCAAAGCCTCTCTTAGATAGTTACTAACCAATTGATCTGGATTTGCAATACTAATCTTCATAACAGGCAGTGTGTCTTTTGCCTTACTGGGAAGATTTACTTTAAAAGGTATTGGCAAAAACGTAACTGTAGAACCTGTTTCCAAAGCTGCTGAAAAAGGTGTGTAGTTGTTTGTTATGAAAATGCTAGGTTGACCAGATCTGGAAACTTCAAGAGTGTCCAAAACTACCGTGTCAGCAGGTGCTACGGCGTAGGCTTCTCTCAAGGCTTCCGATTCTAAATCCATTGCAAAATCCTATCGCTGCTATGGTACGTAATTGGGAATAAGCCACTCTGTGTCAGACAGGCATTGGAGCGTGACTGGCCGCATTCCGCCGAGCGTGAACCCGGACGCATTGTCCCAGATGCCGCTCGTGCCGTAGAGGGTCACGCCTACCGGGATCACGATTAGCAGCGCCGCCACAGACACGAGCGTGTACATCTTCCCTGGCACGCCGCCAGAAAGTGTCGCCACCACGTCCCCGCTGGAGTGCTTGATTAGATCCGCCGTGATCCCGGTGAAATTGTAGCTGGCTGTTTTGGTGACGAATAAATCGGGGCCGGTGGGCGTGAGGTCGCCGGAATTGTTCACGTAGACGGGGCGCGTCCCACCGCCAGAGAACGAACTGTTGCGGAGTGTGCCCAGGTAGGTGATACTCCAATAGTTACGCCAAACTGACCCGGTCCACGTCCAAAACGCCATCCCGCCTGCCGCCGTCATCTGGACCGCGCACGCATTGGCGTATCCGGTCGCCGCGTCTGCCATCAGCACGCCGGGGGCCGCGCCAAACGTGTCGGATCCGGTGCCGATCAGCTTGGCGTCGATGCCGGTCAGGCTTCCGGTCAGGTTGAGTGTGCCGCGAATCCACATCCCGGCAGCGGTACCCCAAACCCGCGCCGCGCTTGCGTCATTGATCGCCCAACACCCCACCGGAGCGCCATCCAGGCCGGTGTCCAGCACGCCCCACGCCCAGATCCCCGATGGGGTCATTCCGATAAATGCCGCCGCTTTGCTTGTTCCGGTCGTCTGGTTGAGCTGCTGGCAGTGATCGGCGCTCTTGAGGCGCATCACAAACGAGCTCGCTCCGCTGGCGTCCCCGATCTTCGCGGATGGCCCCGACAGCACGCCCGTGTATGTCGGGTTGTTTTTGGTCAGGTATGCGCCGAGCACTGTTGCTAGATCAGTGATGTCTTCCGCGACAAGCTGGACCCATGCGCGGACACCTGCGATAGTCTGCAACCACAGCGGAGTGATCCCGCCAGGGTTGCCCAAGCTAGGCTCTGCCCCGACCTGCGTTGCTGTCGTGGCGTGCGGATTCGACCCCGTGATCTGCGAGTGATCGTAAGCTGTTTTCCCGCGATCACCACGGTAGGCGGTTGATGATGTTTCGCCGAGCGCAACAGCACCAATATCTGCCAGCGATGGCATCTTGTGCCGGTGGTCAGCTCGCGAGTAGTTTTCGCTACTGCCGGAATTTGTCGTTCCGAGGTCTTGCGGTGCCGCAGATGACGGCGCTGGCAAATCAATATCTCTTGCAAAACCCTCAGCGTCTAAAGCCGCAAATACTTGATCCGGCCCAACAGATTCGGTAATTCCACCAAGTTTATCCTGAGCAAAAACCCCGTTAAAGATTGAAGCTAAAGGATACTCGTAAAGTCTTTTCAAGATAGGATCAGCCATTTGAAACACCTTCCATTACAGATCCGTTGTCACCAGCCAGCCAAGCCCCATCGTTTCCAATCATTATGGATACTGTTGTAAAACTAGTACGGAAAGGTTGCAAAACCAAGTTTGCTGACGCTTTTCCAAACCAACCGTCAAAATTAAATGTTGGGGGAGCTAAGAACTTACCGACATAAAAACCGGAAGCTGTTGCTGGAATACCGTTAATCAATCCCAAATCTAAATTGTCAGCCGATAGCTTGAAAGGTAAAGCTCCGCAACAACAAGCTCTACTCCACCAAACCAACAACCTAAAGATTCTGGATATATCAGCAGGTTTTGTAGTTACTGTGCAATATGAAAAAACATCTTTTGCAAGATTTGACCTGGACAATAAAAAGTTGTCACTTGCTTCAATTACATCGGAAGAAAACCTATCAAACTTAGAACCTATCTGCAAAGGAAACTCATCTTGTGGCCACAGAGGATTGATTGGGTCTAGCTCGTCTGCTGAAAAGGTAAAGGCTTCCTGCGGCAAGAATCCTTCAAAGTCAAAAGAAACTGACCAAGTGTTTTCGTCTAAAGAACAACGCACTCTGCTAGACGGCCAACCAGACCAAATGTTTCCGCCAATTGTGAAATACAAAGAGTTTTGTTGCGGAGATAACTTCTTCCAGTTGGTGTCATAAAACTCTGCAAAGACTGAGTATTCTTGCAGCGTAAATGAACTTCAAAGATGAGGAAATGTAACAACGGTCGTTTTGCAAAGACCTTGTTCTAGTAACCCTAGTTCTTCCAGACTGGAATGTAGTTGTATTTCCAGTCAGTTTTGGGTTTACGTTAAAGCCGTTTGCGGTTGGCAAAGGCAATGATAATGGCCAAGCTATTGTAGCCATTATCCACCCTGCCTTGTCAAGTTAAAGGTATCTTTCAAAGCGGATGAAAATTCACCGCGACCAGAACGAAGACCTGTAGCCATTTGGGATTCGGCACGTTTAGCTACTTCACCAACAAACACGTCAATTGACTTGCCGTCACTGCTTTGCTTTACATTAACATTGTCATTACCGTAGTTGTAATGTTTACGGTTGGCTTGCCGCCAAACATCGCTGCTGTATCGGCACGGCTTGTAACTCTTGCAGGACCGGAAACAAGCTCAGGGCCAACTTCACCAACAAGACCGATTTGTCCGGCTGGAATGAACCCACCCTTGTCATAGGCACCTGCGTAGTTGATCTCGGCAATGTTTGTGACCACAGATCCAACAGCAGCGGCTACAGCGGCCATTGCAGCAAGGTTGGCCGGGAAAGGTCCACTAGCAGCGGCGTTGGCAATGGCCAGATTCAGCTTGATGGCAGATTCAGCCAGGGCGAAGCCTTTAGCGATCATGAACATGGTTAGGTAAGAACCTTGCATATCATTCTGACGCTTCTCGTCAAGGGCTTCCAAGGCTTCATCACGGCGGCGCTGTTGAGCAACCCGCGCATCACCTTCAAGACCTGTAAGAGACAGGCGCTTTTCGATAGAGGTTTTCTGAGTGTTGTACTCATAGTCGGAGCGCATTTTCATGGCTCCAGCAATATCGCTAAATAAGGATTGTCCGGCAGAAGTAACAGCCGTTGCAGACTTGGCAAGCATTTCCGGCTTGATCGCGCAAATACTGATCGTTTAATGCTTTCATCACTCGGTTACGTTCTTCACCTGTACGGAAAGTTGCATCAACAATAAGCTGCTGTTCGTTCTCGTACTCCATTTGGAGTTTGTCAAACTCAGGCGCGTATTTCATCGACAAATCTTTACCAGCGTCTACAGACTTTTGCCAAGCGTCAGCTTGCTCCTTAATTTGCTTATTCCACTCTTCCCAAGCCTTAGCTTGATCTTCGATAGTTTTATTATCGTTTTCAACCATCGACTTTGTTAAAGAAGGTCTGTACCCAGGCAAATCCTTATCAACACCACCAGGATTAGCAACGCTATAAGCAGCGTAAGAAATGCCTGTTGCGTTTGCAAATGCATCATCGGCAGCTTTTGCTTGTTTTTGTAACTCTTCGGTAATTTGTCTTTCTTGTTCTAAAGCCAGCTTTCTAAGCTGTAGAGCAAGTTGTTCCCTAAGCCCTTTCTTTTGGTATTCTTTCTCAGCTAAAGAAATTTGAGAATTGTACTCAGCGATTGTAATAAGTTTTTGCTTTTCATAATCCGAAATATCTTTAAGCTGAATCCTTAACTTCTCATTTTCAAGATTTATAGAAGCCATCAACTTAGCTTCTTCAACAGCGTCCTTCTTCTTTTGGTCAGCGATTCTTTGTTGAGCGTCGTTGTACTCTTTCAACGATTGTGCCGATTGACCACTAAAATTACCAGTGGTCAAGTAATTTTCTGTAATTCCGTACTTATTAGCCTTTGCATTTTCATTAGCGTAAGGATCTTTTGGAACGTAATAACCACCGCTATATTCGTTAACATCGTACATCGCTCCAGCCGCTGCGCTAGGTACGTCTTTAGTATTTTGTTTAGACGCTTCGCTTCGGCATTAACAACGTCAGTTAATGTTTCAAGAAAACTTGTCCAAACTTCAATAGAACCTTTAACCTTATCCGTATCAACCAAAGATGCTTTCAATCTGCTCCAAGCAGTTTCAGCGTTCTCGGTGGCCGATTCCAAAGTCTGACTAGCTTTAGGCAGCTTTTCAAACTGCGTTACAATTCTGTCAAGGAATTGTTCCGCATTTACACCAGCCTTACGGATACCTTCGGCTGTAGTAGTTCCAAACGCATCGCGCATGGCAACGGTAAGGCGAGGTAAAGAGTTACGCATGATACGCAAGTCTTCTTCGAGAACCTTACCCTTAGAAAGCATTTGGGTAATCTGGTAATTGACTCGCTGGAACTCAGTAGCACCACCACCAGAAAGCGCAACCGCATTTGAAACAGCAGCGATAACCTTTTGCGCTTTAGCACCTTCCATATTCAAAGCACGGAATTGGATGTAGGTTTGTTCCGCTTCCTTCAAGCCAATACCAGGACGCTTGGCAAGCTCGTAAAGATCGTCTGTAGCCTGAGCAGCCTTTACAGCAGATCCTTCAATGTCGGTAAGCGCAACCTTGAACTTCTCCCAAACAGTTGCTTCGGCTACAAGATCTGTGGCCACATTCTTGACAGCGTAGGCAGCAGCAAGTCCAGCAGCGGCATACGGATTGACTGAGGCAATTCCACCAACCGAGAAGCCTTGACCAGCTACAGCACCAACACCAACCCTAAAGCCGCGATTCTGAGCAGCTTGGCTTTGAGCAGCGTCACGCTGTTGCAATCTTAGAGCTTGTTTTGCTTGAGCGTCTTGGTTGCGATAAAATGCTTTTACATGAGCATCTTGCTGCTCGTACTTAATCTTGCTAATTCTAACAGACTCGGACAGCGTTAGCTTTTTCCAAAGCAAGCTGGTCGGCTTGCAGTTTCTTATACAGTTGAACATGGGAATCTCTTGGCCCCATACCTGTATCACGACCTGCCAAAATCTTTTGGTAAGCTACTTTCTCCTTTTGTTGATTTTGCCAAGTTCTGAAATCAGCATCTTCAACGGCTTTTATTTCAGCAAGTTTGTTTCGTGTGCTTTTTGAAATCGCTTGGTTGGCAATTCGTTCTTCTCTAGCCCTTTCAGCAATTCTTTTATCAGCAGCGTCAAACCAATCTCTCGCTAGGTTTGTTTGAGTGTTGTAAAAATTTGCTGAGACGTTTTCAATCTCTTTTACATTTCTTACAACTTTATTTTTTACATCATCAAGGTTCTTGACAACTTGAGCTTCACCAGTTGATTTAACTTCAATGTTTAGCCCAAGATTCTCGCTCATTTTGTCAAGTCCTTAGTGCGTGGTACGTTGTATCCAGGCGCATTAAAATGTCAACTTCCCAAGGGTTCAAGGCTATCTGCATCAATTCTGACCAAGCCTTAACTTCGCTATACGTTAACGGATCTTTCATGTGTAACGCTTGCGCCCAATGAACTAAGTACTGCAACTCTTTTGGGTACTTCGGAAGTCTCGATTCTGGTTTCGCAATTTGCAATCCCAGCTTTTCAATTGTCTTCTTCGCTTGACTGTCGCTCTCCCGGAGTGTAGAAGCTCCCCCTTTTACAGGGGAGTTTAGCTTACACAACGCCTTGTAAAAAACAAAGAGTTGCGTTACTCCTCGACTGGAAAAAAACGAGAGTTGTCAACCATCGCTTCGTCCAGCTTGTCGAGCAGGTAAGGCGCATTGCTCAAAAGCTCAACAGCAGCTTCCTGGGTGAAAGGTTCTTCCAGCGACCAGGACTTGATTGCAGAAGCGGTCAGCTTAATGCCTTCAAGTTCGGAGTCAAAAGATTCCTTCTTTTCACCAACAGCCGCCGCAAACTTGCGGTCGCGGTAAGCGGCCTGAGCCTTGCGGAAAGCTGCGGAGTCGCGACCTTGCAGAATGACAAATTCTGTCGTGTCGGTGCCGTTTGGAAGGGGAAGGAAAACCTTGATCCCCTCTTCGTGCTTTTGGCGCGAGAAAAATTGTGAAGCCCTCATGTTGTCGGATTCCTTGTGATTTTTGCACCGCCGCCTGTGGTCGCATCATAGATGGCCTGGAACGGCATGTTGATGGTGATGGGGCCATCGTCTTTGACAGGAACACGCCCACCCGTGTAACGAATGTTTGGCAGATCCAACGTGAAGGTGTCACTACCGTTGGAAAGCTGAATCGAAAGCGAGCTTGCAGAATCCGCAAGGAACTTGTCAAGCATTGCTGCCGATTCGTAATAGCAAGTGATATTGCCGGAAGCCGAGAATTTTCCCTGCGAAGGACGCAAGGTATCCTTGGAACCAATCACGAAACGACGATCCATCTTGTTATCGAACTTGATGTTGGCTTCCGTAATAACACCAATGACAGAACCGCCTTCTTGCACAACACCAGTGAACGAATCCATTGGCGAAGTTGTGGTTGCAGGTGTCAGCGTTGAAGTTGCAGGAGCCGTAGCGCCAGGAACATAAGTCTTGGCGATGGTGTCAAACGACACAGTTGCAATTCCACTGGTGGGGATTTTTAGATCGCAAGTTGCGAATTCAATTCCTTTAATCAAGTGGTAAGGCTTGTTTCCAGCACCCAAATCACCGAAATAGCGCAGCATGGAAAATGACTTACGGACAGAGCCGTTAACAAGTTCGCCAGTGCTCCAGTCGCTTCCGAAAACAGCGGCCATGAATGTCTCGAAACCAACATCGTTCAAGACTTCCATTCCGAACGAACCGCCGCACTTGTTTTGCGCCATACGCAAATCAGTTACGTTTCGGTCAGAACGAATTTCCGCGCTCTGAATGGTGTCCTTGTCCAAACCAATGTCGAAATCGGTATGGCGAACAGCAATCATCGTTGGACTTGCAGGGATTTCACCGTAAGTCACTTCTTCGATGTAATAGGCGGCGTGTGTTGCTCCATTTGCCATGACTAGGCTCCTCGTTGAATGAAAGCTCTGTAGGGGATGGTTATATCTGTTCTCCAGAAGCCGTCAACCACCCGCCCATCCACCGCCCCAATGGAAAGGACTGCAACCTCTTGACCTTCAAAGGTAAGACGGGAACCAGCAGGCAGAGCGGCCCTGAAAGCGTCTATGGCCTGTAGCCCCTGGGAAGTTCCTTGATCGAGCGGTGTTCGGATGTTGACAAAGAGCACGCCTGTCGCTTGGTCTTGTCCACCGCTTCCCAATGTGGCCACAGAAGGCGGTCTAAGCGAGAACAGCATTTGCGCCCATTTCTCGTTGACTCGGAGCGATGGCATATTTTCAGCAATGATGTTCGCAGCCAAGATTGAAATTGGGCTTGCTTGCAAGATGGTAAATGCGGAAGTTGCAAGAGCTTCGCGAATCTTTTTGTAGCTCATTCTGTTCTCCCACTACCTGTAGTCAGCTTTACAAGGTCACCGCTTTTTCCTGCGATAACTACACGAACCATTCCCATAGGTGCTTGATTGCTTGCCCAACCGTCAAACTCAACACCTTCTGCGTGACGTTCTCTGTTAGTCATAAACAAAGAGCCTTCGCTAGGCCAACGCTCGACAGCAGCTTTCAATTCGGCTTTAGGCTCTGCACCGTCTTTACCAGTTATACGAGTGCTTGAGTCTGCGGAAGGTGCTCCAACCTCGCTATGCCAAGAGCCTTTCAAAGCACCTGTAAGGTGTGGCGTCTTGTCAATGATTTCACCCATTGTGTCAAGCGTCCACTTGTTGCGAATCCTTTTCGCATAAGCAAGCTGTTTTTGAACAGCAGCGTCAAATTGCTGCTCGAACGTGGACATTACACACGCCCTAAAGCATACTGCAAGATGTTCAAACCAGCCGGAGCAACGTGTTTGATTTGAACAATGGTGTACTTAGTGCCTTCAACTTCCATCACATCATCATCGTGCAATTCGACATCACCGCCAAACATAATGCCAACATCAACCTTCATTGTCGATGCGTTGCCGATAATTCTAAAGTCTGAGATCAAACGGCTAAAGTCCGTAATCTTCAAACCTTTGCGTGTGATGGTTGTTGTAGATCCTGTACGCTCACCTTTGACAGGATCATAAACAAACGGCCCTTGCGTTATTGCAACGTCCATTCCGAACTCAGCAATCTTGTCAATTGCAATCTGGTAAACATCGGAATAGACTTCGTGCATTACGCACGCACCGTGCGAATTGTAGAAGTGTAGTATTCCCACTCTTCCAACAAATCATCAATCGCAGGGAAGCTAATATCGCCAGATCCCTTGTAGCTGTCGGCATACTTCAAGTAGATTTGGTCAATCTTAGTTGCCAAGTACTTGTTAGCTCTAGCGGCTGCTGTCAAAGGACCGTTCATGCTTTCCAAAGCCAGAAGCATTTGAGCAGTCTTCAACTTTGCAGGAATCCCGGTCGAAACGGCAGTTCCTTCTTCGTCTGTAATCAGACGTGGAAATGAAAGCCCTTGATCCGCAAATTCAATTTCACCCAAAAAGCGTTTCCGCTCGATGAAATCACAGCCTTTGCGAAGCAAGGGTTCCAGATCGGCCAAAGTGGTCGGGATGGAATACCCTCGATCCGTAGCCCAGGTTTGGAACGCAGCAGCAGACACATAGCTGTCAGCCCCTGCGACCCCTGTACCGTCTTCGACCGTCAGAGCCATCTTAGTCCGCCTTCACGCCAGGAAAGGGCAGGGCGGGTGTTCCTGTGGCCACAGGAGGAGTGTTCTCGGCTTGGATACCGATGGAACCTTCCTTGGGAACTTGGACAGGCGCTGTCGGGTTGATGACAGGAGCCTTGACTTCCTCGGAAGGCTTGGGCTTCTTGGTCACATAGCCTTCTGGAATGAACTCAGGCTTGACAGCAGTTGCCCAGGAGTGCTTAATGACAGCATCACCGTGCAAATGCCTGTTGACAAACTGGTTGGCCTTGACCTTCTCGAACAAAACAACTTCGTCTTCTGTCGGTGCTGGACCGTCGATGAACACAATTACAGATTCCATGTTACCCTCAAGGTTAGTGGTTTTACCAAGTGACTTTCAAATGATCGAAGTAGAATAGATTGCTTGCAGCGTTCCATTGGTACTTCCAAACAACATTAACACCGGAACGAACATCTACCGCAATCTGGCCGTAGGAATGCTCATTTTTGTCACCCCAAAGAGTTGCGCCGTTGAAGGAAGACGAGTATGCAATGTGACCACGAATGGCGCAAGCGGTGGTAGTACCTGACTCCATTCGCATTTGGGTGTTGATGTCAATTGCTTTGTTCTGACCAGCACCAAACGATTGCACTCCGGTCAATTGCGGATTGACCGTGATCTGCTGGACCAAGGTGCCGTTCCAGTACTCGTTAAGGGTCAGGCGTGCGGTAGCTGCTGCGAAGTTAATCCCAGCCATAAACTCTTCGCAAATCATCCTCCGCTTGGTGAAGAAATCACCAATCAACTTAGCAGCAGGCAAGTTGTACGTTGCGAACTGAGTTTCTACCGTAGCGCCCAGGGCTTGATACCCGGAGTTGGCTTCGTACAGGATCGAATCCGAGCCCAATGATCCTAAAGGACTTGACACGCCAATCACTGCCCAACCTCCGGGTAAACAGTGCCTGTGATTCCAGTGACCACAATTCCACGCTTACCTGTTAAGGTATATTCGTCAGGAGCAATTACAGGAGTTCCGTTTGTTGGAACTAAAGCAGAGCCTAAGTTCATCTTAGCTCCAGCAACCTCCGCAAAAAGCTGAATTGTTGCAGTATGACCAGCAGACGCAACTCTAGCCCAGAAAATGAAAGGTCTGGTCGGATCAAGGTTGTCAGAACCTAGCTTGTCCAGATAATACGTTCCATTGGCTGTAATTCCAGCAGACCTTGTGTCAATTTCAACACCTGTCGAATCAATCCACTTTGTAGGCATTGCTCAACCTTTCTTAAAAGTCATTCAGCGGCCCACACCAGCGCCCCCACCCCCACGACCGTGGCGAGGATCAGGGCGGATAGGGGAGGGAGGGGCGGGTCACGCTGGAGTACCCGCATCGGGCGGACCTTGAGGTGAAGCTGCCAGCGCCGCGCATTGGCTTGATGAGGAGCCATGCAACGCAGCTTGTCGAGAGCGCGGAGACATCGCGGTCCAGCTCGACCACGAACGACGAGCACCCGTCACCGCCGGAGCGCTCATTGTATGGATGCTGGAGGTCACATGTCCCCTGCCGGAGACAGCAAGGCGGATATCCATTGCGCTTGCCAGTACGGGAGGCGCGTGCCATCTGCGCCCAAGCTCGTGATCGAAAATCAGACGGAATTTGTCGCCCGTGACGCCGCCTGTGAGCCATGTTTTGAGGCCGGTGAACAGGACGTGTGCGCCGTCTGCGTCGGCGGTGGTGGTGAACGGGATCGACAGCATGCCATTCGCTGTGGCGCGCGTCCCGATGGTCGATGAGCCTACAGCGGCGGTGTCAACGCCAGTCGGTTCGCCGCTTGAAACGGTGTACCACGCTGAGACGGTGTCGTAGTTCTGGATCGCGTTTTCTCTGCTCGCGTATTTCGCATCGAGAATGGACTTGATGACTTCGCCATGCAGTCGCGCTGCCCGCTGACTGAGATGCAATCTGACTGTGCCAGAAGCGTACATCCCCGGCAGCCACTGGCCGGAGCTGTCGCAGGTCAGCCCGACAGGATTGATCCATGCGACATTCGGGATTGTCGCGGCGATGGCGGCGAAAGCTGCGTGCGAGCGGATCAGCATCCCCCGAATCATCTCGTTTTGAGCGTCCGGGAATGCAGGATTGTGGAAGCCGAAGGACCCCCGTCCAAATCACCAGCTCATGCGTGCCGGCGAGGTAGCGGATCATCTCCGAGCATCGGCCAATCATGGCATTCAGCGCGGTGTCGTCACTGCCTTCCGGGAGGGACTGGAGGTCATTGATCGAGAGCCCATTGACGATGGCGACACGCGCGCGCAGAGACGCGATGTCGTACAGGGATTTGCGATCCAGAGCCGCCACCGCCGTGTTGCGCGCTGCGATGGCCGTGGTCGAGTCGCCAGGCTTGCCGCCTTGTCCGAGGTAGCGGTAGTTGGGGCCAAGGTACAGCAAGGGGCAGGCGGCGTAATTTACTTGGAACGTGTTGGTGCCGCTCGCCGGGATTTCTGCCAGGATTGCCGAGCGATCAAAATAGGCGTTGGATGCGTATGACGCGTCCGTGGTTTTGCCGTTGTACCACGTGTCTGTTGAGTCACCGTAGGTCGAGAGGGTGACGGGGCCGTCAATCGCGGCCTGGATGCCGACGCCAGATGGGAGGGAGACGCTGTGAGCAATCACCGCCCCCCGAACTGCACGTCGCCGGAGTTTTCAACAGTTGCTGTGAAAGTGCAAGCAGGGCTAATCTCGACAAGAGCCAACCAAAACTGGTTGCAATCTCCTGCGTCGAATGTGAGCGTTTGGGAAACTGTAGTTGTGCCAGAAATGACAACCGGAGCGCCAAGCATTTTGGAGTCGGTGTTATTCGAGCTTGCCCAAGCCTGGACTTTACAGGAAATTGCACCAACACCAGCCAGCGTTGCGGTAACGGTATGCTTGCCACCCAAAGACGCAGCTACAGCACCGTTGGAGGGTACAGGATTGTTCAAATGCAGTGTCGAAGTTCCCATTTCAAACCTCCAAGATGTAGCCACAAATATAGAAGGGGTACCCCGTTTCCAGAGTACCCCAACCCAGGTTTGCCGCTGTGAGGGCGAAGCGGCGCTGCTGGCTTACTGGAAGTTCGCCAGGACCGCTCCGCAATCCTTGACCGAAGTTGCCTTCTTGGTCCAGTTGGTACCAGTGCCAATCTGTGCAGTTGTCGGGTTGCGTGCAACCGCGCCTGTGTTCCAACCGAAGCCCTTGAGTTCGATGTTGTTGGTCCACTGGCACTGCCAAGTTGTCTTGATGTTTTCCTTGCCGCCAATTTCCTGGAACAACGACCGGAACTCCTGACCAGCTTCAATCTTGACAGCACCAGGGGCCAAGCCAAGGACGTGATACTTGGTTCCGGTCGAGGTGTAGACCAGCGAGGGCAGGTCAGCAACAATGAAAGGCCGTCCGGTCTGGTCGCGCATGAAGTTCACATCGCCAAACTTGAACAGGTTTTGCGCGTTGGTCAGTCCGGCCAACTGCAAATCGTTGAAGGTTTTGGAGTGCATGACCCAGCAAGCAACATTGCCTGCCCGGTCGCCCCAAAGATTGGCCGCATTGGTCAGTCCGGTGAGCGTGGCGGTTCCGGCAGTGCCATCCCAAACCAGAGTCGAACCGACATTGGTGTTAGCGGCAACCAGGGCATTGACGGCGGTTGCAAGGTTGTCAGCAAGCGTCTGTTCCGCAAGCTGTTGGGCAAGCATCGCCATGCCTTCCTTGGGATCCTTGAGAATCCAATCCCACTGGTGTGGGATCAGTTCGACCAAAGGCGTACCCTTGGCGTACTTAATCATCGCAAGGTTGTCCATTTCAAAACGGACAGTGCTCAAATCGGTGTCAGCCGTGATGTCACGATCCTTAACCAATCCAGCAATGGACTTGAAGTAGGACATTTTCTGGAAATCGCCCTGGATGTCAGGTCCAGTTGAAAGCAGCAAACCGCCCATCGAATTTTGATTAAACAGGTCGGCGTTGTAGCTCAACAACTGAGGGTACGCGCCGTACAACAGTTCGTTGAGAATATCCCATGCGGGTGCAGAAGCTGGCCATGCCATGATCGGTGCCTTTCCTTATGATTCTTTTGCGAATCCGGGTGTTCCTTGTTCTTCCAACCACTTCACTGTTTGCGAAGGTGTTGCGTTCTTAGGTAGTTCGCCTACCTTTTTTCCAGAACCACCCCCGGCACCGCCTTGGGAAGATTGACCACCGGAAGCACCGCTACCGGAAGCACGTCCAGCCTGGATCACTGGAGCGAAAAGTTCGTCGGTCTTGAACTCGGTTTTCAGGTCTTCCAGCGACAACGCCGAAGCCTTACCGTCCTTGCCAAGCACGCGCACCAAAGGTACACCGTCAGGAGCTTCAACAACCAGACGGTTCTTCAAATGGGGCAAGAGCAGACCAGCGCGGGTGCCGCCAAGGTCAGCAGCCAGTTCGGAAACGCTCTTATCCAAGAACGCTTGACGAGCGCGGTTGTCGGCTTCCGCAATCTGGTCCTTCAAGGTTTTGATTTGGGCATCCGCAGACCTACGCAAGGCTTCAATTTCCTCGGTAGTCTTGGAACCGTTGGCCTTGGCCAGGGCAATCGCTTCGTCGCGTTCGCGCTTGACGTGCTCAACAGTGCGCTTCAACGCGCCAACATCTTCCGGCTGCGGAGCGCCGTCAAGATCAATGACGTAGCCCTTGGACAGATCGGCAGCGTCCACAGGCTTGTAATGGGATCGGAAGACTTCTTCAACGTCTTCGATTTTTGCAACAGTGTGTTTCAGAGCCATTTGTACCCCCTCTAGGTTCAATCAATTTACACGGAAGTTTGTCAGGTTTTGCTTGCTTGGTTGTCGGATCGTGCGGCTGGACTTCCTGTGGCCACAGGTGGTTCGGGCGGCTTCTCCAACATTCCATTCTTTTTGGCTTGCTCGAATGTCAAGTTGGTAAACCCGGCACGGGTAAACACATCATGAACATCCTCGGAAACCATCAATCCGGCTTGCCATGTTGCCACAATTGCAAGCAGCATTTGGGAAGTCATGGTTGTCATGTCGAAGTCAGTGGCAAGCTCGAATTTGATTTCAGCGTTTGTGCCAGCAAATTTCTGAGCAAATTCAAATGCTTTACGCAATCCAGCAGAAGTGTTACGAGCAGCGGCGGCAAGCGTCGAAACTTCTGTAACTTTATCGCCTGTGACTTCGGTGGCGGTCTTAGCAACACCAGATTCACGGATAATACGAGCACCCAAAGCAATCATTTGAGCTTCTTTTTTGGTCCATCGCTTCTTTGACCATGCCGTTTGATTGCGCTTGCAGTAAGCCAGCAGCACCACCAGGAGGAAGAGGCAATCCACCACGCGAACCAACGCGAACACCGTCCGGCAAAAAGTCGTCAGCAAAACCTTTATCTATGCCAGCGTACCAAAGCATAGGCTGGCCAACCATGAAACAGGCTTCTTCATAGTCAGCACTGTTAACATAGTGCGAGATATTCAAAGACGCCATGTCATACATGGGAGCATCATCAACAGTTGAATCATTTTCCTTAATGCCAATGAAGACAAAAGGAATTTCGTCGAAAGGTTCGCCTTTATGGTTTAGCGGAGTTGTAGCAGGAGATTCAACACTTTCCCAATCTCTGTATACTTGAACTGTGTAGATGTTATTACGCAAGCGAAGCACGCGATATTGGTATCGGTATTCTGCAACAAATTCATCGTTGCTATCGACCAAAACTTGTTCGCGCAAGACAACCAGCGAAAGCAGTGTTCTTGCACCACGCTGGATTGTTCTCCAGTTGACAACATCAACAGCGTTGTAACGCTTCAAGGTTGGCCGCGCAACCCCGTCAGTTACATCCTTAACGGAATAGCCTTTTTCAAATTTTGGAAAGTCAATCCAGATACCGCAGCGGCCAAACGAAACCACGTCACCAGTAATGCCTTTTGCAAACTGCTCAAGGTTAGCACCAGTACCTGTAGGATCGTCCTTCAAATAGCTCAACTCGGCAGGAAATTCCTGAGCAGGTTGTTTGTTGAAAACCTGACCAACAAAACCCGCAAGAGTTCGTGCAGTTGCGTTGTAGAGCTTGGCCCTTTGGATGTAGACTTTGTACCGTTCGTCGTAACGCTTTTTGTCACGTTCGGTATTTTCTAAAGGAAGGTATAATTGCTTTCTAAACTTGACAGCAATCTCGCCTTCCAAAACATCTTTGATAAGACTCCACTTTTGCAAGTTTTTGGTATAGTCAGGATGCTGTGAAGAGTATGCGGAGCCTGTGACGGACATATCAACCTCGGTTATGAAACAGCCAAGACCCCTGGCCGGAACGAAGCGGCAAGAACCCTATAACGGGTTTCATCATAAATATGGTCAGGACTGTTGGTATCTACATCGTCCAAGTCATCTTCATCCCTCGGAATGGTCGGAAGTAGCTTCAAAGCAGCCTTACAATTGCTCATAACGTACAAAGCAGGCGCTTCACCAGTCTTTGCGTTGTCAACCATTTGGCGCGTAACTTCAAGACCAATCTTGCGAGATCCTTTACTCTTATCAGATTTAGTCCAACGAATCCCTTTACTAGCAAATTCTGTGGCTATAGTTGGCGTTCCTGGAAGGACAACATTGTCAATTTGGTTATCCGCAGGTCCAGGTTGCACTTTGCTATTGATCCAGCCAAGCTCTTTCAGCTTCTTTTCAATAAGGATTATTTCATCAGCAATGCGGCTAGGTGGCAAACGAAGTCCAGTATTAACACCAGCTTCTAAGTTTTCTGCACCGTACAACTCATAAATACGGAACAAAGATCCTTTTACAGGTGCCCATTTCTGGCCATTTTGAAGCGTAACTTCCTCGCCGTTTGCTTCTGCCCACCAACCAACGCTGAATGGATGTGAAGATCCCCAGTCAAAAGACCTATCTACGCGCCAATTTGACGGGATTACAAACCTTGGAACCGTGTTAGCCGATGTCCAAACATCGTCAAGCGCACCACCGGATGTAATTGACCAGTCGCCAAGCAGCCAAGCACGGCGCTTGTTTTCGTCTTTAATGCTTTCTAGGTAAGCAATATACTCTGGAGCTAGGTAAATGTTCTCTTTGTAAGAGCAGAAAAGGCTACAGATTGTGCGCTTAATTTGCTCACGTTTTTTGGTTCTAGGGTTAAACACTTCGCGCCAAATTACCTGCAACTCGCCTGGGGCCACAGGATCAATGAACTTAGTCTTGACCCAGTTATGTCCAGGGCCTAGCGGGTTTGTGGTAGAAACCACCCGCAAAGGCATTTCTGGAATACCACTACCGACAGGTGGCAAGAACGAAGAACGGTTGCAAGAAAGCATATCTTCGTAAAGCGAATTGTCAGGATACTTTGTAAGTTCGTTCCAGCCAATAAAAGGATACTCTTGACCGTGGAAGTTAGAGTATTCGTCTTTGGTTCTTAGCTGTCGAAACAGCAGTTCTTCACCAGTAGGCCAAACCCACTTGTAATCCTTGTTACTTGCTTTCCATTCCGCACCATCGTTCAAAGAGCCAAAGTAACGCTTGGATTTGGTTATCAAGTCGTCAAGATTCTTGTAAGCACGGTCAAAAATGACACCGCGCCAATGCGATCCGTAGCCTTGACCAACGTGTTTGCGGAAACAAGCTAACTGAATTTCGGACTTGCCAGGGCCGCGAGTGCCTTCCAAAAGCAATTCGTTAGCAGGACAGGTTAACGCCAACTCTTGCATACCAGGAAGCGGCTTCCATACAACGCGATAACCGTTGACAATTTCGCCTACGTTAGGTGTAACGTCAAGCACCAATGCTATCCTTTAGTTCTTTTTGCGAAGCCTTTGCGCGTTTTTCCCAATCAGTTTCACTTTCAATTGCACTTGGCATTACCATCACGTTACCGCGAACAACCTCACCTTGGTTACGGTTATCCTTAGCACGCAATAACAAATCCATCAATTGCTTAGTTGCGGTGTTTCTTGCCGCAGCATTACCCGAAGGTCCACAGTTTGTTGCTTCACGCAAAAGCATAGTGAAAACAACTTTGTCAGAGTCTTCCTGGTTGATAAGCTCCAACATACATTCTTTAATCAAACGCTTTACAGCAGGTTCGCCCATAAGCACCCGCGCAACCTTCTCAGCAGGGGACCACCTTTCATAAGGTGTCTTTACGTTAAGGTATCCAAGCCTTGTACTAGCTTCAACAGCGTCAAAATCGTAAAGGTATTCACGAACAAAGGTTGTCCGTAAAACACGCTCCTCTTTAGGCATTTGCCCTAAGATGGAGATTGAAGACAACATTATGAAGTCTCTTGGCCCCAAATGTTGATCTGCCGATAAGACTCTAATTTCGTCTGTTACTTCAACAGGCTCTATTACATCATCGTCGTTGACCGCAACAACATCCTTTGCACCCTTAGCGGAGCTTTGGGTTTTCAAGGCAAGCGGTGTCTCAAATGGATTTTTGAGCGGTGTTTTGGGCTTTTCGGCCCCGACCGCCCAAGCCGGAGTCTGTAAATTCATGCCCTTAATATACCACGGGAGTTTATACCCGACTTGGCCTGTATCTTTTCCGACATGGACCAGCACACCGAACTTACCGACCGCCTATCCACCCTGGAAACCAAGATGGATGGAGTACAGGAAACAATTTCGGAATCAAAAGGCATCATCAAAGCGGGTGTTTTGTTCATGGGGGTTATGAACGCTTTGCTGCTACCAATTGCGGTTTGGCAATTGACAAGCACTGTGGCCACAAGAGAGACGAACGCTGTCCAGGACACGAGATTGTTAGTTCTGGAAAAGACTTGTGAAGATCGCAGAAGCGCAAACGCACCGCTACTAGAACTTGCGGTTAAGCCTGACAAAGAACCAACACCTGCCAAAGATAAAATTCGCCCAGCAACATCACCCCTGGCTTGGCGTAGCGAGGATGAACAGTGAACCTCGACAGATTCCCACTCGGACGGCCAAGAGTTGAGCTTCCCCCAGGGCGACCAAAGTACCCCTTTATCCTGGTTGCCGACTTCGTGTACCTGTGGCCTGGATACGGCAAATGGGCACCCCTGGACATTGCGGTCCCAGCAGGGTACCAGACAGACCTACTCTCGATCCCGCGCCCACTGTGGCCTATCCTGTCGCCGTTCGGCCAAGGTGTCTGGGGTGCCTTTCCCCATGACTTGCTCTACGGCACCCGCTTTTCCTTACCGGACCAGGACGAAGGCGATGCGCGTGCTATGGCCGACCAAATCCTGTTTGACGCCGCTGTAGATTCTGGAGCTTCGCGCTTTCGCGCAAACCTTCTTTTCAGTGGCGTTCGCGTTGGCGGTAAAGGCGCTTGGAACGACGGATCTGCCGAAGAAGCGTCTGACGATCTGCAAGCAATGGTTGAAGCAACTGATCGCTGGAACCAGAAAAAGATTTTCTTAGCGTAAAAGTTTCTTGCCAGACTGTAGGTTTATACTTAACTTCCCTTTAGCACAAGGGAGGGCTTCCAGTTGCGCGAAGAAACACCACAGATTGCAGAGCACGCTTTTGGTACGAAGTGTGAACAACGTGCAGTTGTTAAAGATCCTGAATTTGCAATCATGCTTGGTCTTCGCCGCTATGGTTGGATGACTTATGAACAGTGCCGGATTCGGGTGTTTAGCTGGAACGCAGACTACGCCAACGAGCCAAGCCCTAAGCACCGCTATGCGGTGCTAAACGCAATTTTTGAGCTTGAAGAACTTGGCTTGGTTGAAGTTCTTGTAAGCAATGAAAACCTTGTGCTTGGCGAGTTCTGCAAGCATCACGGAATTTTGCAAGTTCGCTTACTTGAGAAACGATTAACCAAACGATACGAACAAACCGACAACAAAGGGGTTGATTCCGATGACAAAACCGACAATGCTGACCGCTTCGTTGGGCTACAGTGAAGCTGTGGCCACAATTGAAGAAATGGAATCCAAGAAGGAAGAGTACGTTAGCGATGGCCAAATCCTAACCGAAAACCTGGACCTTGAGTCTAGAGTTATTTTGGCACTTAGCCATGCAGAGACTGATTGCAACATGGCGATCATGGCTGGAAACTTCATCAAAGCACTACGGGAAGAAGGTGTTGTTATCTCGGTGAAGAAGCCATGAACTTTTGCAATTCTTGTCGTAAAGCGTCAAGGTGTACCGAAGAAACTAAAACTAGCAATAAAAACGGAAAGCTGTGCGTAGAAGGAACTGGGTGGTTTTATTGCCCTAACACCAACAAAGACATTTGGGAGTTGGAAAAAAAGATTGAGGATTTGAAAATCAAGCTAAAGGCTGCTACAGACGGTATAAAAACATGACAACCGCTTTAGTCCTAACCGCGATCAACAGCGGTGATGCAACAACGGTTGAAGGCATCCGGCTGCGTTTGCACGTTGCAGGTGTTAAAGTTCCAGACCTACAGAACATCCTTGATGGATTGCTCTTTGTAGGTACCGTCAAGCGGTCACACGCACCGAACATGAACGGGATGGTGTACGAGCTTACGGAACAGCGCAAGTGGGAACCGGAAGGTACCGCAGAGATTGTCAGGACCAGGGCTGCACATCCTGAGCGTAAGCTAGACTGGAAGACTACTTTTGAAACGTGGGTAGCTTTACCTGTTTGCAAAGCTACCGAGAAAACAAGTCTTAATTTGTTGAAAGAGTTGAGGTAAGTTTGAAGTCACGCCACAGAACAAGCCTAAGTCTGAGCCTAAGAAGGGCTTAGATCTTGAAAAGGAAATCTTGGCAGTTATTGGCCATGACGGACCTTCGGCAATAAAAATCTTCCAACGCATAAAAATTCGCTTGGAATTACAAGATTCTGAGCTTAACTTCTATGACGTAAGAACAGTGCTTGACGAGATGAAGGCTAAACACTTGGTCGGATACGTCAAAGCAACTGAAACAACCAACGGGGGTTGGGTACAACTCCGAGTTCCAAAGGCTTTCAAGAAATGATTACCAGCAGGAAGACAAGCGATCTGTTGCCACAGGTTGAGGACCTTGCTTTGGAACTTGTACGCTTGTGTGGTGAAGCTAGTATTGACTTGATCGTCACCAGGACGTACAGCGACTTTGAAGCTCAAACCAAGCTGTACGCGCAAGGCCGTACACAAATTGGCGAGATTGTCACTTGGGCCGAAGCTGGCGAGTCCTGGCACAACTGGCAGCGTGCTTTCGACGTTGTTCCAGTGGTCAAAGGCAAAGCTGTTTGGGATGATGATTTGGTTTGGGGAAAGATCGGCAAAATTGGCCGCGACCTTGGGCTTGAATGGGGTGGGGATTGGCGCAAGAAGAAAGACCGTCCACACTTCCAATACACCGAACACCTGACACTTGGCTCCCTTCTCGAACAACATCCAAAAGGACTGACACTGTGAACACCGAACCTACCGCACAAGATCTTGCTACCAAGCTCGGCACCAGGATCGAACCGACCACCAAACCGACCATGACTGCGGAACAGCGTGCGGCTGGTGTCAAAGCCATCAAGCAAACGGAGCGCAACGGCCTATGTCCTTGCGGCTGTGGCCAGAAGGCTAAGAAGTGCCAGAACGGTCGGCGTGTGCTTGAGTTCAAGCGGTATTTGCGATGAGCAAGGATGAACTCTTTTTGGTAGCAATTCTAGCAGGGTGTTTAATTTTGCTAGGACTTACTATCAACACAGTTAACGAAAACACAGTCCTAAGAAAAACAACCAAAGTTCAAACTGTTGTTTGCGGTTGCTCAGATACTGCTAAGTGTGACACAACTAACTCGGTGGAGTTTAAGCCATGAGCAGGGTAGCCATAACAGCTTTGCAAATCGGTCTGGTCTTGATCGGCTTGCTTCTAATCATCGCGTCACAGGTTTTGTAATGCCAGGAAAACCAATCAAAGACCTGTGCCCTGGGTGCGGGATGGATGGCGGCAAATTTCACGACTGGTTCCCTGAGCTTGGCGACCGCGACGAATGGCCGTGCGGTACTGTGCGTGGGATTGATCGCCATTCAGGGCAGCGGATTGCGTACACCAGCAAGGTTTGCCAAACAATCCGAGATTTGAAAAGTAAGATTGCGGAGCTTGAAACCAAGTTGGTTGAGAGCAAGTAATGGTCTTGACTAGGTTCTCAGCGTATCCGCAATATGCAGTTGGGAAACTGGTTGTAGGCCATGAGTCTAAGTACAAGTACAAAAGGTTGTGGCCACACATTAGCAAGTGTGTATCTTACCAACCAGACAAGATCTTTCCATTCCTTTTAGCAGACGGCTCCAGTTGGGTGTTCGTCAACGTATGGGGTTAACCTTGAGCACAATCGCTGGTGAAGATCCAAACAACGTCGATGTCAGGTTCTTGGAGTCTAAGGAAATGCCTGGGATGTTTTGTGCTCAGGCGTTCCAAAAGCCTTTCAGGTTGCAGAATGCAATTGGTGGTGGCAACATCCCTTGCTACGCTGGAATCCAGTACAGCGGCTGGCACACGTCTAAAGCAGGTGCGACAACCGATCTGGAATTGAAACTCAAGCTGCAAGGATTCAGGAAAGTATGAGCAAGACTAAAGCCGTAAGGCTTAAGAAAGATTTGATAATCCCGGCTGGTACAATCTTTACACCAGCAGCAACCAAAACAACAAGGGACTCCAGCTTTGCACAAACCACCATTGGCCTGACACCGGATACGTTCGGTGAGGTTGTTTATGAGGTTTGGGGCGATGACAATGAAAAAATTGCCGAATGGTTTGAAGAAGTATGAACAGAAAAATCATGGTTTTGTCAGGCTCGGCTTGCGCTGGCATTTGCTACGCAAGGGCTGTTGACTGTGGAGCTTCGCCGTTGCTTGTAGGCATCGCCCTGGCTTGCTGGCTTACGTTCGGCTATTGGGTCTTGAAATGATCGCAACAAGATTAGACGAAGACGAGCAGAAAACGCTTGTGGCCAAGATTGCAAGAGTTCGTGAAGAACTGATTGAACTTGGTGCTAGTGCTGTTGTGATTACAGCGTCCTTCGCTTTGGAGAATGATGACAAGTCCACTGGCCACAGTTATACTTGGGCAAGCGAAGGCAACCACTTTGAAGTTGTTGGGCTGGTGTCCATAACTCTTGATCGGTTGAACAAGCGGCTTGGACCAGACGGTAGCATCGAGCACGATTAAACTACATTGCTGTAGAAGTCGTGGCCACAGATTGTTGGTTAGGAAACTCAACGGGGAACCAACAACGGAATGCAATTGGGAATGGGAAAGAGACTGTGGTACACGCAAGAGCGGTTCAGGGTTTACCTTGGGCCGCTTTTTCGTATCCAGGATAGTAGGTAGAGTATGAAGCTAGGGTTGGCTTTTCTTTTTGGGGATAGGCACTAAGTCATAGTGGGTAAGTGTTAAGGCTTATAGAGTATGAAGTTAAAAGGTCTTTCTATAATTTTGGAAAGTATGAAATTCCGTTTCTTTTCTATAATTTTACTTCGAGCACCCACTCCCTACCTACCATATATGATTAGGGGTATTACCCTTATCCACATTGTGTTAATACTTTGTGCATAAGATCTATGCACAAGCGCCAAACTATTTTGCATTATCGCATTTATTTTCGTCACATCTATTGACTAGCGCTAGTGGATAGTGTATATTTATAGAAGAGAAAGCAACTGGCCACCAACACTAGACTTGGAGAAACAAAATGATTGACTCTCTCACACTAGCTCTCTTGATTGTCACTGCACCTGTTACACGTCCTAACATGGAGCGTGTTAGCAAGTTTGTTGCTCCTGTTAGCACTGCACTTGTGCAGGTTGTTACAAGGGAAGTGCATAAGGCGGAAAGCCTTTCCACTTGCTACCAAAATGCTTACGGCTCTTGCTGGTCGGAAAACTGAATCATGGACACTACAATCTACATACATGCACTAGCTACCTACATCGTAGCTCCTACTGTAATTACGTTCTTTGCTTTACACTATTGGGTAAAGGGGTGATAAGATGGAAGTACTAGACTCAAAAACCTTTGGGGATTTCATTGTTAAACTGTATGCGGATACAGATTGTTATAGCCCTTTAGAATCTTGTGACGAGGTATGCAAACTGTATCAATATGGTAGGAATGAATACCGTAGTGCAATTTCAACAGGTAGAACAGAATCAGATCATTTACAGTATTTAGCGACCGATGTTCACCAAGATTTCCCGGATGATGAAAAGTTAGAATCCCATCGCGAAGCTATTGTAAAAAAGCATTTTGCAAGGTCGCAAATACCTACACACGATCGTACTTGGTTAGAAATTGTTGTAAACGTCAAGGAATGGACTAAGGAAGGTTCTACACTTTCCGCCCAACAATATGTCGACTCGGTAGCAAAAACCTACCGTCAATGGTTGGAAGGTGAATGTGTGGGTTTTGTTACTGGGGACAAGGATGGAAACGAAATAGACTCCTGCTGGGGGTTCTATTCCAGTGAAGATGCTTTCCAAGCTGCCCAAGAAAATTTCCCTACTCGTAACGATCAATACTATTTTGATCTGTACGAAAACCTGTAATCCACACAATCATAAGGAATAAGACAATGAACCGTAGAATTACAGAAAAAGACTTGAAAAATCTCGCTCAAATCTTGAACGAGGAGACTGGAAATCCTGTTGACTATTTCAATAAGGAAACTGGAAAATGCAATCCGGGAAACTTTCATATTGATTTTGCTTATGGAGGAACAAAACTTGTTCAAACTTGCAACAATGGCGGAGGATGTCGCGACATTACAAGCGGATTCCAAACCAAGCGCGAAACTTACGATAGAATCCAACAATTTCGCGCTGGAATGCATTTTGAACAATCTCGAAAGGCTTAAAAATGAAAATCGACCACAAAATAAACATAAGGCATCATCTTATACCTTGGAAATCTAGAATTGGTTGCGATTTGAATAACGTACCGTATTTAGAAAACCTAAGGACGGTTTGTGATATGTTAGCTGGAAAATCACCTGCATTTTTCGCATTGAATCCAAACTACAAACCAAGGTATTTAATCGGAAACTGTATTACAACTCCAAAGGTTTCGGGGTAGGTTTCTAATGTTTAATAAAACCTTTGGATATAATGTTTACTTAAACGGAAAATTGATTGATACAGTTTTCTTTACAGATTACACTGTAGAAGAGGTTGAAAAGTCTCTAATCAATCATGACGGATACAATCCTAACATTATTGTAAAACGTGGAAGGAAAGCATGATGCAAATTAACATCGAATACACCGATACATTTTCCGGCGAGGCTAACTATAGTTGGGTGAAAAGATCAACTGTAGAAATGCCTGAAAATGCCACAAAAAGGATGATTCTAAGGCGTGCAAAGAAAGAAATGCAGCTTTCCGGAACGCAGGGAGTTACAAGCAAATCCGGCGATATGATTTCTTTTAAGCCTTACGGATCTTGCACTATTCTTTTCGTAACTTTCGGAGGATGATATGTACGCAAGCTATGACGACTATCTAACGTGTGCAGCTTGGTCCAGCACAGACGAAAACGGCGAGCCTTTAGACTCCTATCAATTCTCCGATAGTGCAGAAACCAAAATGAAGGAAGATCTGGACAAGTTTGTCGAGTATTGCCAAACAGAACACGCGAAAACCTTGGAAGATTACGAAAATGAAGGTGGAACGCCTGAACAATTCGCGCATGATTTTTGGCTAACTCGAAACTGGCACGGTGCTGGTTTTTGGGATCGCGGCTTGGGTGAAATTGGCGACATTTTAACAAAAGCATCTAAGACGTTTGGAGAATGTGACCTTTGGCACAATCCAGAAACCTTAGAAATTGAGGTAATGTAATGTCTAACAAATATCCTTATTACTTAGTACATTCCTACTCACAAAACAAGTTTGAAGAAAAATTCTGTTTTCGTTCGATTAGATGCGAATTTAGCGAAGAAAATGGAAAGATTTACATTCTTTTTAATTCGCGTTGGTATTTAGTTCGGGGAATTTTGCCGAAAATAACAGTTAACGACGAAGGTAGAAAACTGGAATTTTCGGTATCTTTGATTGATTACTAAATAAATCTCAAATCATTGTTAAAACACGTCTCATAAAAGGCGTGTTTTACCTATTTATAGAAGCTAGTCCCTTACCACTAAACAGGAGTCTTGGTGAAAATTACTATGAAGGATTTAAAATCAATGAATAAGATAAAAACAGAAAAACAGGTTCTAAACTATCAATCTGGTTTATGTGAATATGTCAACATAACCACCTTTCAATGTGGACATAATACTAGGACTGTAACTTTCAAGCCTATTCCTAAACCTAACGTCTCTAGTAATTGTCCTAGATGTAGGCTCGAAACTCTTATGTGCGAAGCCTAGCCCTTAGATCTTCCCTAAACAGTTTTAGCCAACTCTCTAGGCTCGCATCCACAACGGATGCGAGCCTTGTGCCGTTGTGGGAAACCAAAGTGCCTAAAAACCTAACTTGCCACGATCTAGAGTTCTGTCTCCAGATCAAAACCCCTTCCCTAGCCATAGGAAGGGGTTTTTCGGCGTTCGGACCTTCCGACCTAGTCAATGTGGCCACAAGGGGTGATCCACCCTCCAAAGGGCTAGAAACTGGCTTTCCTTGTCCCTCCCCCAGTCCACCAACGCAAGCAACAGGCAAGGGACCACCTACAGAGCCCAAACTACCAACCGGACCACCGTTAGCACTAGGAACTAGCTCCAACGTCCTAGCACTAGCCCATATCGGCAACGGTATTGCCTGGGAAGGTGCCACCGATCCGCGCACAAACGAACACTGCTCAATTGTGCCCTGCATCGCCTCGTCCAGCCTTGGCAGTGCCCAAGCTGGCCTATCCACACCCACACCTTGCCCTGCCACAGGCCGTACAGCAGCCTCATGCGACCCAGCCGAGCCGACCTCCACCCGCCCGGCCCCAGCCGCCCCACAGCCAGCCCCAGGCACCGAGCCGACCGCCTCACCCAAGGCACCCGTGCCGACCTTAGCCGAGCCAGCAGCCAGCGACTTCCAGCCGCCGAAGCGTTGCGCCAATGCCATCGACGCTAACGGCGGTTTGCGTGCCGCTTGCGTCAACGTTTGCTGCCACCACTTGTCGAGGTCAATTCGCTCAACCCGCTTGATCTCAAACGAGTACCACGGCAAGCCTACCAAGTCTTCACCACCGACTTGCGCTTGTTCAACATTGCGCCTCAGCTTAGGTGGTTCGTGGCCACAGGAAGTGAAAACCTCGTCGACAACCTTTTGCAAGATCGCAGCGGCTTCACGTTCACCAACAGCGCCTTTAGTGCGAACATTGATTCTTGTCATGTAATAGAATGTAGCCACAATTAGAACGGCTGGCAACCTAGGAAACAGTCCCCAGGCTCGAAAAGTTAGAACGGCTTACACCCTAGGAAAGCACCCCCTACCTAAAGTCAGAACGGCTCTTATCCTAGGAACATAACCCCTATCAACAAGCACTAAGATTAAGCCTTAGCGTATAGTGCTTCTTATTAACAAAAATTGCTTGCGTCTATAGTTATACTTTATACATACATATATAATACATAAGAACTAAGGATAAGGACAAGATTTATGAGTATGAAAAGTAGACTGTTGATAGATTTAAAGTATAAAAGGTAGGAATGTTGATTACTTTTTTGCATCACCCCCCTTTTAAGTATGAAATATACCGGGGGACACACCCCCCTAGAGTATGAAAGGTCGCCAGAACTTTTCCCGTCGAGGGGGTCCCCTTATACTCGTCATACTTTATACAAGTATAAAAGGTCCGGAATCATACTTGTATGAAACTTCAGGGGTACTTTTTTCATACCGTCGAAATTTCGCCAGAATCGCAGCTATGAAATTTTGGTAGACTTTTTTCATACTCTTCCGGAAATTTCATACCCTTCGGAAAATTTCAAACCCTCCCCCAGCTTCATACGTATGAAGAAAGTATAATGGCAGCCCAAAAATAGTTCACTTTTTCGTTTAGCAACTTTGTCTCAAACTATGAAATTCCCGGAATCACTATCAACATTCCCGACCTTTCATACTCACTACACTTGTCCACACTCTTAGCCCTTAGTGCGCTTTACCTAGCTGTTAATCTGTGGCTACAGAACTATTTTAGCGTTGGTGCAGAAACTTGTTGCTGTTTGTCGTTAGCTGCTATATCTTAGGTACATGACTAACACAAACAAAGACATTTGCCACGGCTGCTACTGGTGGAACTTCTTGGGCATGACTCAGGATAGATCCAATATCTTTGGTCAGTGTGGCAACGAAGAAGAGTCTGGCAAGAGAATTACTGTCTGCAACCACACTTGTTCTGGCTACAAAGACCGAGAAAAACTAAAGGAGTTGACTATGACTTTTGCAATTGGCCAACGTGTTAAGGTGAAGGCTTACGACCTTCCCGCTTGTGACTACACCGGAACCATTCGCGGCTTTTCCAAAGGCTTTTTGGGCATCCAGGTTGAGCTTGACCAGGAGTTTGGGGACTCGCACAATTGCAACGGTGTTGTACCTTCTGGCAACGGCTGGAACGTCTTTGCTGACGAGATTGAACTGTTGGAAGAGGAGTCCAAGCAATGAAACACCTACTCACCCTGCTCGTCCTTGTGGCCACACTAAGCGGCTGTCTGGTGGACACCGAACCTGTCAACCCTTACAGCTTGAAGGACGAGCGTAACGGTGGCCTGGGTACATGGTGCCGTACTACCAAGCGCGTTGTTGCTGAGTACGTTGACAGTACTTCTACCTGTGGCGATGGATCTGCGCCACGACTTGCTAAGATCGAATGGTTAAGCACTAACGGTACTTGCCATGTCGATAAGGTTAGTGACGTGCTTGGCGGAATGAGTGGCATCCGTCGATATTTCGGTTGTGTTAAAAATCAAGCAGTGGAGGTTAAGTAATGTGCCTAGCAGCAGGTGTTACCGATGACATTCTCATGTGTCCTGAATGTGGCCACTACCATGATGGCTACCCGCAGGGTTACACAAGCCCAAAGAACAAGCACTGTCAGAAGTGCAATCACCCAGGTTTGGTTGATGCTAAACTCTCTGTCTTGTTGACTAAGGCTAACCGTGACGAAGGTGTGAATGTTAAAGAGGTTAAACCTTATGCCAAAACCTTGTGGGTTAAGCCTTCCAGTCAAGAAGTTCCGCGCTGTGGCATGGGTGACTTGTGCAACAACTTGCGCCCATGTGAAAACTCCAACGAAGGTTGTCCATGTCTTGAAAAGGTTTTGCCTTATTTGGGCTTCCGCCAAATGCCTTACGGCTCGATCAACTTGAAAGATCCGCGCTGGCTTGTGATTGAACTTCCTAAAGTGGAGAACTAACCAATGAAAATGTCAGAAGCATACGACCGAACCAAGAAGCTCGAACGGATGATTTCGGATTTGCAGCATAGTATCAAGACTTTGGAATGTCAACCAATCCCAGACAACAACACTTACTGTCACAGCATTGCAATCACAACGCTTGAAGCCAAACGCCAAGAACTGATCGAAGCAGTAACCGAGCTTGGCAACATGGATGTTGTCAAGTTGCCTGAAATGCCTTGCCCAATGGTTAGCGAATGAGCCGCGAAGCTAAGTACAAACAGACTTTGTTTGGTGTTGATGAAAAGCCAGCACCAAAGAAGCGTGGTCGCAAGCCTGGGGCTGTTGGTCCAAATACAAACGCACAGAGCAACACCCGCAAGCTAATGGAAGCAATGTCCGTTGGCGATGTGATTGCAGTATCTGTGGCCACAGAGCTTGAAGAACGTCAAGTCAGGCAGCGCACACAAGAGCGTTGGGCTAAGGCTTCTGGCAAGAAGTTCTCTTGTCTTACAGGCTTGTTCATCGGTCAAGCTCTTGTTGCTGAGAAAACCATTCTAATTTTCAGGAACAAGTAAGATGAGCAAGGAGTACCAAGACTTCGAGCTAGGACCAGACGGCTTAGAAGCTGAATGCAAAGTTGTTCGCTTCTTGTCAATGGAGGAACTTCAAAAGGTTCTACTAGTTCCAGGTCTAAGCGTTCTGCGAATGCATCGCGGTCCAGGTAAGTCCGATCAACAAACGGAAGTATTTAGGAAAGTTTTGGAAGCCTGGGAAACTAAGGAAATTATTGATCTGGATTCAATACACCTTTTGCAAAACTCCAGATACGGAAAGTTCAAAGCCGAAGACCACATTGCAGACCTGCACCGATACGCAATGCTTCCTGGTCTGAGTCCTGGCAAAACACAAATGCAAACGGATGCTTTCCTAAGTATTATTGAAAACGAATGGCCTTTAACACCAAAGCCTAAGAAAACCTACAAACCACACAGCTTCCAACCTGCTAAAGGTGAAGCTCCAACATCCTGCAAGCCTAACCCTAAAACTGTGGCTAAGAACCGAGCCAAAAGAAAGTTGAAAAAGAAGTAGACTTCTAACGCTAACGACTGTAACTTAGTTCTTAGTCGCTAACCGCTAACAAGAAAGACTTACCATGAAGCTCAACCAAACCGCAATCAACTGGCTCAAAGAAAACTCGGCTTGCTACGAAGGTTTTACTTGGGCTTCCAAGGAATGCACCACGCTTGCAGAAGTTGTGGCTACCGCTCGTCCAGATTGGGCTATTTGGGTCTACACCCGCCCAGGAGTCTTGGATGATCGCACGCTTTGGTTGTTCGCTTGCTGGTGTGCAGAACAGAGCTTGGTGAACTGGTACAAGGTCTATCTAGAAGACCACAGGCCAAAACAGGCTATTGAAGCTCGTCGCGGATGGTTGGAAGGAACTGTAACCGACCAAGAACTGTTAGCGGCGTGGTCGGCCGCGTGGTCGGCGGAGTCGGCCGCGTGGTCGGCGGAGTCGGCCGCGTGGTCGGCGGCGCGGTCGGCGGCGGAGTCGGCGGCGGAGTCGGCGTGGTCGGCGGCGGAGTCGGCGTGGGCGGCGGAGTCGGCGTGGGCGGCGCAAGCAAATTGGCTTCGCGAAAACGCCACTACCCCAAACTTTGTTGATAAGGTTTAAGGCTGTGCGTTACATACACATCGAAGTCACAGCAGACCTTGTTGCACAAGTCGGCAAGAGCTACTTCCATATCATCGAGCCGGAGCCTTGTCATGTGCAAATGCTTATTTGCCATGGTGAGTCTGGAAACCTTGCGCTACCAGCCTTGGAGCTTTTGATCCTTGCTCAACGTAAATTGATTAAGATTTACTGCGAGAAGTTCGACACCGACCGTAGAATCCTGCTTGACGAACACGCTTTGGCACACTACAGGCACTTGCTTGAGAAGTCTGAAAAGCTCTTAGCTCAGTACCTGGAAGCAAAAGAAGTGGTGGTTTTAGGATGATCGTAAAACAATACTGTGGAAAGAAATTTGCCTTACAAACATTTGACCATTTTGGTTATTATGAAACGGCAGATTGCGACATAGAAAACGGCCAATGTCCAACGTGCAAGGATAAGTACATTGCGGAACTTGAGTTGGAGCTTATGAAAGGTGAAGCCTATGAGCTATAGTTTTGGTTACTATCGCGGTGAGCCGATGACCGAATGCTCTATCAGTGGCGACACAATGACAGCCGATGGCAAGAGCTACAAGCTGGACACCACTGCCACCGACTGCAAAGAGTGTGAAGCCTTAACCTTTAACGACTTAACCACTAGCTCTGACGATCCTTGTAACGGTTGTAGGGGTTGTTGGAAGAAAGATGACAACTAAAATGAAAAAGCTATTGCTAATGCTTTTACTAACAGCTTTTCTAACAAGCTGCGACGTTACCTACACAGAACCTCAGAAACCAAATTGTGAGGTTTTTACAGATATGTTTTACTCTCTTGTTGAGACAGAAGATTCGGCCTGTTTCAATGCAGATAGCACAACTTACAAACCAATACTAACCAGGGTGACTTGGGACAATCCTGTTGGTGAAAACCATTGCGACTTGTCCCGTTTTGTTAGAAATTTGAAAAAACACAGAGGATGTTTCAAATGGTAAACTGGATTGACAACTTGATTGTATATATTGCCGTAAAGATTTGTGGCTTTCTTGGCCATGAATACACCCGTTCGCGTGACGGTCATGTTTACTGTCAGCACTGCCATCATGTCTTTAAGGAAAAAGACTAGTGGATGAAATGCTATTGACTTGTGCTATTGTTGGTGTA
Source organism: Alphaproteobacteria bacterium (assembly GCA_016722515.1). Taxonomy (NCBI): domain Bacteria; kingdom Pseudomonadati; phylum Pseudomonadota; class Alphaproteobacteria; species Alphaproteobacteria bacterium. The sequence goes on along the minus strand of JADKJE010000007.1, from coordinate 27,840 downwards.
GTTGTTTCAGCAATACCGTTGCTTATTGTGGCTTGCCCGTCTATAGCTCGTCTGTTGGTAATAAGGCGTAAACGCGAAGAGTCCAAACACCTTTACATTAAGGCTAAATGATGCTTGATTGGGATGAAGACAACTCAGCAATGCTTGTTGTGTCTACAATGAAGATGGTTAACAACCAATGCTCTAAAAAAGCCGAGTACATGATCTCGGAAGCTCACGACAAGGCCGCTGCTGCAAAAACTGTCAAGCAATCTCAATACGAAATTGCGTTTGGTAACGCGCTTTTTGAATCATTCCTTATTGTAACTGGAATGGACAAAGAATGTGCCGTTGGGTTGCTTAATGCAAACGCCGCTTGGCGACCTGAGTTCGCTTCTGTGGCCACAGAAAAGCCCATCACAGCAGCCAAAGTCTTCGAGACTCCCAAGGCTACAGCCTATGAAGGTCCGGCCTTCGACATCCCAGGCGTAGCCTTGCTCCCAAGCACCATCAAGCCAGCCGCGCCGAAACCCCTGGAGAAGCCTGACCTGACCGCCAAGAGCCGTCCTGTGCTAGAGCAAGCACCTTCTAAGGTGTCCAGGAAGCACGCCAAGAAGAACCCTGGTGGCCGCGCTATCATCTACCACGCACCGGACCAAATTCCTATGGCACCCTGGGGACTGCCAGCCGTGGAACTTTGCGAGTGGGCTTGGCGACTGATTGAAGCTGACGACCATTCCAAGATGAGCATGAACCAACTTTACAATTGTGCCAAGATCCTATCGGTTTTGGTCTATGCTGGTGTGGTTCCGCCCAACTCGATTATACCAATGGGTATGACAAATAAGAACTTTGGTGGAAAGTACTGAGTATATTTCGACCATGAGCAATTCAGAATGGAAGACACAGGAAGAGTACATTGCCAAGTACGGTAGCCAGGAAGATCAAGCGGCTGTACAGTGCCGTGCGAAGCTCCAGATGGACGGACCTTGGCGACTGACCAGAACTCTATCCAATGGGCGTGAAATCGCCCTAGACAACTCCGTAAGGTCAACCAGCAAAGAAATCAACGATCTGCGGGACCGTGAGTACGAGCGTACTGGTGTCTACTGGAAAGTGGCCAAGTACGAATAAAAGATTCCAAAGAAGTAAAGTCAAAGAGGGCTTGACTTTTAGGAAATAACACTGTAACTTAGTCTACAGAAACAAGTGAGGGCAAACACTATGTCGAGCTACAAGGGTCTTACAACCAAAGAACTTACCACCCGACTGATCGCAGCGGAGAAGGAAAATGCAAGTCTCAAAAACACCTGTGAGCATTACAAAGAGCTTGCCACAGAGTTGAACAACGCAACAAAGACGTTGCACTCCGAACGCAATCTGTTCAAGGGTTCGGCAGAAGAAGCAAACACAACCATCGCAAACCTTCGCACGCAGTTGGCTAACGAAGCAAGCAACCTGAAACAAGCTCTGGACCAGCGTGACAATTTCATCAAGGAATTTGAAGCTGGTCACAAGCGTGCAAACGCTTTGATCCGCGACCTGGACTACGAACGAAAGCGCCGAATCTCAGCCGAGAATAAGGCATTTGAACTTGAAACCCGCTTGCACAACACTGTTGCAAGCGAGTATCCTGCCAGCAACGTTCCTTCCTACATGGTTGGAGTTCGCATCGACCGCAACGGCGAAATCGCCTAAGCACAAACCCAAACGAGAAACGAGAACATCATGAGCACGAAGATCGAAGTCACCAAGGAAGTCACCAAGTCCGTTCGCAAGCACGTCAACATTACCGCCGAGCAGATTGGTGGACTGCTCAAGAAGGCCGTTGGCGCTCCCGACGAAACCCCTTTGGACGATGTCCTGAACGACGGGTCAGCTTGTGGGCTACACCCTGACATGGAACGACACCCCGAAGCCCCGCGCTCCTCGCAAGCCCAAGGCTGACGCTCCTGCCGTGTAATCCGGCCCTACACAAAAGCCACTGACCCGCAAACCTTTTAGGAGAGTTGGTGTCTAGTGTGGGACCAGCCCCAAGGGATTCGACCCCCTTGGGGTTTTCTTTTATCCAGAAAGAGCAAAATGGTTATCGACAAATGGATGGATGGATCTTGGCTAAGGGTTTTGAACCTTGCTCGATCCACAGTAAACAAGCCTGACCAGGACGCTTCCAAGGAAGTAACACGCAAGTTTCGCAGAGCAATCTTGCTTGCCGAACATTCCCCAATCCGTGTACTTGGTTTTGGTGTAAAGCTAAGGCTGAAATCCTGGATCTCGGTTCACTTTGTCCGGCACAAGATTGGTGTTGAGCATTTCGTAACAACCCAACGCGACGACCGTACAGGCGTTTCCAGAGACGACAAGCCGCAAAGCGCAAGCGTCGAACATTCGATGGACCTTAACCCACAGTCGCTAATCACGGTGTCCAGGAAGCGACTTTGCTTTAATGCTCACCCTGAAACCCGTAGGGAGTGGCTTGGCGTAAAACAATCTGTGGCCACACTTGATGAAGATGTTGCTGCGGTCATGGTGCCTGAGTGCATCTATCGCGGCTTTTGTCCTGAAATGACCAAGTGCAACGAAAACTTCGACAACACCCCTAAGTTCCAGCGCGATTTGGCGCAATACCGCGCTATGGCTGGTTGGAGAAAACAATGACCACCAACGTACACGACGAACACTATCGCAAGATTGAAGGCCGTGGAGTTGAACCAATCGAGGTTCAAGAAACAATCATTTGCAACGATATTCCGCCTGAGCTACACGCGATTGTCAAACGTAACTTCAACCTTGCTCAGGCCAACAAGTACATGATGCGTTGCGGGGAAAAGGACAACGCTGAAAAGGAATTGGCCAAGGCTCAGAACTACATTCACCGCGCAATTCACAGTTGCTGGTCCTGGCAAAGCGACCGCAAGAAAGGTGGTCCGTTTTTGGGTGTGAATGCTCACGAACTAAAACCGGAACTACCAAAACCAGCTTTACAGGCTGGAGCTTGGGCTTTGCAAACAGATTCGATGTAAAAGTAAAGGCCGGATCTCCCGGCCTTTTTCTTAGTCTCCAAAGTTACAAATGTATAGCTTACCTGAGTAACCTAGAGATAGCGCCTTTTCCCTTGACGCTTCGACAATTTCCCCAGTTGCAATCAATGTGGCCAAAGACCTGTTAATTGCAACGCTGCTACCTGCTCGATCCTTGCGGAAACTGGTGATGCCAGCCAGCTTGCGTTGCAGGTAGACGTAAGGCACAAGGCCAGAGCGTACAGCCGCTTCCTTAATGCCATAGGACTCCATGACCTTCTCAGGGCTGGATTCCTTGTACTGCCACAAAGCCTTACGCAGGTCGGCAAGCTGTTTCGCGTCACCTTCTCCAACACCTTCTTCAAATCTCTTGAGCATAGCTTTAATGTCCCTTGTTACGAGTTCCACAGCCCAAGCCGCAAACTCTTTTGTTACTACTGGTTGATGAGGATATGTTACAGCAGCGACAAGACCTGCCAACCTTATTGCTTTAAGGTGAGCACGATTCCATAGTTGTCTTTCGCTGTTGTCGCCGTTATTAATTAGGTTGTCGCAGTTTGTGTCAAAGTCGCCGCCTTTGCGTAGGATTTCGGCGGCTTCCGGGTCCATTTGTACTTGGATCGGTCCACCGCGCTGCGATTGGGATAAGCAAATTGATGCAAGTTCAACCAACCAGTTCTTCATTTCCTGTGGCATTTTCATGCCGCTATTTGGGTTTGCTGGTGGGCGCATACCGCGATAGTCAATAGTCAAGAATCTTGGAAGCAAACCGTTGTCAATCTGTTCTTCTGACAAGGCTGCAAAATACTTTTCCGGTGCAGTCTCAGCCAACATTGTCAAGGCTGGTGACTTAACTTCGTCGGTGGTTTTGTCTGCATCCGAGTAGGCCATTGACTGCAAAGTACCGTCTGCACCTGACGAACTGTAAAGCATAAGCAGCGCACGCTTTAGCATACTGTCAGCAGAGCTTAGGTTACTTCCGCAAAGCGGTGCAATTGTCTCGGCAAACTCACCCATCACAGAGCAGAAGCAAGATTGCTTGTTCAACCGCTTAATCAGAGCTTGGCCGCTGGCAAAAGTGCCAGGGCCGCGAAAGTCTTGATTGCAGGAATTGTGTCGGAAAGCTGGTTGATAATACGCTCAGGCAGTTTGCCAAGCTCATCCTTGCCAGTTCCTGTAGGTGCAAGTAGCAAAATGTACTGGTTCAATCCGCTGCGTTCGCAGTTGTAAGACCTGCCTACCATTCCTGACAGGAAGCCAATTGCAGCGGCAAGGGAAATATCCAACGCCGGACGTTCGGCAGAACAGTACGAGTACCATTGCAACCAGCCCAAGGCTCCAGGCGCAAACTGTAGTTGCTTAACACCGCTTGTTGTTTCGCGTTCTGTGGTTGGTGCTTCCATAGGTTCCGATTCTGTGGCCACAGATACAGGTTTCTTGATCGGCAACAACTGACTATAATCAACTTCAATCTGTTCAACGCGCTTCTTGCGAAGCATGAAATCCAGGTAGTTGTTACGCTTTGCCTTTTCGCGTTGACCGAGCTGGCTAAAACGGAACATCCTCCTGCACTGCTCATCATTAGGCGAGTAGTGACATAGGATGTCCATAAGAGCCATGTCAGCTTCGGATTGGGAAGGGTAATCAAACTGTTGCCAACTTCCGTTCCAAAGGGCTATGATTTTGTCTGCGTTGCTTGCCGCTGCCATGCGGTTCATCATTTCCTGATCTGTCTCAGGCTGTTCTAGATGCTGGTCAAGCTCGTAAGAGTGGTGGCCTGGGATCGTGGCGCTTAGAACTTGGCTCATAAGCCAGTCTAGGCCGCGCTGACCGTCTACAATCTCGGTGTAGCCTGGAATCACGTTTCCAGTCATAACGAAATAGCGATCTGCCGAGTACACTTCAATCTTGTGCTTGTCGCTACGGCGACCTACAGGAATCCTACCGCGAACGACAATGTGATAGCCGTGACCAGACCTTGAAACTTCGGTGTAGCTGCCAAACGCTTGAATTAACTGACCGAAAAACGCGCGTTGCTCGTCGGTTGCTGGTTTCTCCGCTTTGTCGTCAAGGTCGATGATGGTGTACGGATCGGAGTGCGACAGGCAGAAGCCTATGTAGGGCATTCCTGTGGCCACAGATTGATCGAAGCTCGACCAGTTACAAGGGTTGCACGGATCGACACCATAGCCAGTGACAGAGCTTAACGGCGGGATGTCGATTTTTCCATCCTCTCTAACTACAGGTTTAGAGACGATCCATTGAGGCAACTCACGCATTTGCAAGGGTATCTTTTCGACCATGTTGTAAAGTATAAACCTTTCACTTGGATTTTGGAAGTGGTTGCTTTATACTTTATACTATCGCCGCCGCAAGAGGGCTGCGGCACCACAAAATCACCGAGGAAAACCATGTCAGATCAACAGTGGACCAACTACAACAACACCAAGAACACAGTTCCAGTGCCTGCTGGTTGGATGATCGTTGACCACGACCACCCCTTGTGCGTCCAACTGACGACCAACACGTTGCAGTTTTGGTCACCTGGTGACCCGTGCTGGCTGGAATTGAAAATCGACCAGAGCGGGCGCACCTGCCGAGTTCAACACAGCTTGGGCAAATGGCCTAACCTGCTTGATTGTTCGCGATCCGAACTACGTTGCTCCGGCTCCTGTGGTTCCTCCCAGCTTCGCCGCGCCTGTTGCTCCTGGTCTGCCCTTCGCCGCGCCTTCGCCGTTCCCGGCTCCTGTCGCACCTGTGGCCGCTCCGGTCTTGGCTCCGCTTCCGGTCCTTGCACCGATCGTTCCCCAGGCAACCCCCATCATTCCGCTTCCGGCAACACCAGCGGCGATTCCAGTTGCCTTGCCTGTGGTCCAGGTCATGCCAGCCAACGTGATTCCGTTCCCAAGTCCAGCACCTGTCCAGCCCCAGGCTCCGGCTGCGTATGTTCCCACCGAGCTTCCGGTGGAAGCCACTTCCGCTGCCGACCCCAACGAGGTTTCGGCTTGGGTTACGGCCTGGGAAGCTGTTAAGGCTCAGATTGCGGCTTTCGAGGAAGTCAAGGACGAGCTTCGCAACAAGCTGGTCAAAACCTGTTTCCCCAACGGCTTGCGCGAAGGCGTCAACAAGTGCGCGTTGATCGACGGTCGGGTTTTGAACATCACTGGCGTTATCAATCGCCCTGTGGACGAAGACCACCTGGACGCTGCAATTGCCAACCTGACTGCGAAGAACGGTTACGCTCCTGCTGGCCTGTTCAAGACCAAACACGTTGTTGACAAAAAGGCGTTCCGCGATCTTTCGTATGAAGACAAGCAAATCCTTGCTGTCGCCGTCACGGAAAAGGATGGGTCGCCACAATTGGAAGTCAAGGCCGCTAAGTGAGCTTTCTAAGCGGAATCACGCAAGGGGCTTCCAAGTCTGGCTTGCGTGTCGTAACCGCAGCGCAAGAAAAGATGGGCAAAACTACCTTATGCGCTGGTGCGCCTGGGGTTTTGCTTGTCCCTTGCGAAGTCGGTTTCGCTGGTGTGCCTTGTCCAAAAACACCAATGGTCCAAAGCTGGGATCAGTTGTGGGTTTGCATCAATGAAATTTGCCAGTACGTTGCTGCTGGCCAGTTTCCTTACAAAACGCTTGCTTTTGATAGTGCTACAGCTATCGAGCGTTTCATCCATGAATGGGTGGTATCAAACTCGCCTGAGTATGTTGCAAGCCGTGGTGCAAAAACTGTCACAATGGAAACAGCTTACGGCGGCTTCGGCAAAGCCTATGCTGTGGCCAACACGCAGTTTACGTTGCTTCTAAACACGTTCGATACTCTTGCGGTTACCTATGGCATTAACATTGTGTTGACTTGCCATGTTTTCAGTAGCAAGATCATCGACCCTACCGCTGGTGAGTTTGACTGCTGGGATTTGTTGCTACATTCTCCCAAGAATGGCAAAAATTACGGCAAGCGTGAAATGCTGACTCAGTGGGCGGACATCTTAGGCTTTATCTACGAGCCTTTGTTTGTCTCTGAGGCAGGACGAGTCTCTAAGGGAATTTCGCAGAACAAGGGGCGTGTTATGGGCTGTTCCCGTACCCCTTCCTACGTTGCGGGAAACCGCTTTGGCATTGTGCAAGAAATAAATCTTCCAGTGCCACCACAAAACAGTTGGAATGCGTTAGCCGAAGCTGTATATTCAGTGTCAGGCATAGACGTTTTCAATAGAGCTTAACCCCTAAACCTGGAGAAAAAGAACATGGCAAATCTCGGATTCGTTTTCAACCCTGCTGACTACAAACCTTTCGAGGATTACAGCACTTTGCCCAAGGGCGAGTACAACGCCATCTTGCTCAAGACGGAAGTTGACCAGTCCAACGCCGAAAAGCCGAAACTTGTGGTCACATTCCAGATTGTTGAAGGCTCCGAACGTGGCAGCGAAATTTCCGAAAACCTTTTCCTGTGGCTTCCCAAGGACGGTTCCAAGTCGGGCGGTTCGGGTGAAATTTGCCGTCGCAAGATGACAACTTTGTTGGCTGCAATCGGTCATCAAGGTTCGTTCCAGGACACTGCCATTTTCCACGGCAAGCCCTTGACCATCAAGACCGACATCAAGTTTTCTCCCAAGAACAACGCTCCTGGCGAGTTCATCGGGTTTGCAGAAATCAAGACCTTCAAGCCTTACGCTGGTCCTGGCAATGTCGCTGGTGCTGACGCGAACCAGCCCCAAGCCCCGGTCGCTCCTGCGGCTCAGGCTGGTCCTGCTGGCTTCGGTGGCGGCTTCGCAGTGCCCCAGGCTCCAGGAGGTGCGTTTCCGGCACCCGCAGCGCCAATGGGCTTCCCTGGTGCGGCTCCGGCTCCGATGGCCGCACCTGCTGGGTTCCAGATGCCCCAGGCTCCGGCAGCACCCGCGCCTGTCGCCTACGCACCCCAGGGGTTTGCTCCCGCTGCTCCTGGTGCGTTCCCGGCTCCCGCTGCTCCGGCACCGTTCCAGCCTGTTCCGGGTGCGCCTTCGCCGTTCGGCGCTCCAGGTCGTTGATCGAACTGGACCTGTGCTGTCTTGCTTGTCTCGGATTGATTTGGTTCATAACCTTTAAGTACGAGATCAAGCAAGACAGTTCTGTTGCGGAAGAACGCTTGGCTTACCGTAGCAGAAAACAGGCAAATTGCCTACTCGACCAAAACAAACCGACACCGCGAATAGATGGTATTCGTATGGACCAGTTTGGTCGAAAGGTACAAGCGCCTAAGTTAGCATAGTCACGGCTACACCGTGGCAGGACTCTTGGAAAGACAAGTAAGCAGTTGGTAGCCGAAAACGTACCATCACTTTGCCACAGTACAAGGCGGCTAGGCTGGCATACCTGAATTGTATGCCAAAACGCACAAGTAGCTCAGTCGGTAGAGCAACTGATTTGTAATCAGTAGGTCGCAGGTTCGAGTCCTGCTGTTGGCATTTGTCTTTGCAGGGTGAGTCAAGTGGAAAGACTGACGAGGTGGGTAATACCACGTTGCCGAGCGTGTGGTTCGAGTCCACACCCCTGCTATATGGAACTTGCAACACAATCAAAAGCACTAATCAACGCAGCCCTTGAACTTGACGGCGGAGCTAAGTACCGTGGTCTATTGGGGGAAGCTGTTAAAGAAATTGGCGATGCATTTGAACCTGAGCAGGAGAAGCACCCACGCAAGCATCTCGGGGCTTCGCTGATCGGTCGAGAATGCACCCGCTTTCTGTGGCTATCATGGCGGTGGGCTTTCTGGAAAAAGTTTGATGCAAGAATGCTCAGGCTTTTCAATCGCGGACACCTGGAAGAAGCTCGTTGGATTGCCTTGGTTCGTGCTGCTGGCTTTCACACAGTTCACCTTGACAACGGTAAGCAGATCCGTATTTCTGGTGCTGGTGGGCATTACGGCGGCTCGTTAGACGGTATGATTTTCGGCTGTCCAGAAGTGCCTAACGAATGGGGTCTTCTGGAGTTCAAGACTTTCAGCCTAAAGACCTTCCTAAAGCTAGTAAAAGATGGCGTGCAAACGTCGAAGCATGAGCACTATGTTCAATGCCAACAGTACATGGCCAAGCACAACCTTAGCTTTGCTTTGTATTGTGCAGTCTGCAAAGACAACGATGAAATCCATTTGGAAATCATAAGAGCAGACAGGATCAATGCGGGGCTTTACGAAGCAAGGGCAACCACTGTAGTATCGGCTGTTGCAGCGCCTACAAAGTGCTCCGCTTCACCGCTTTACCAAACCTGCAAGTGGTGTGACGCTTACTCTGTCTGCCATGAGAACCAACCGATAATGAAAACTTGTCGGTCTTGCCAACACGTTTTGGTTTGTGACAACGGGGTTTGGTGGTGTGGCCACAAGAATAAGATTCTAACAGCCGAAGAACAGTTCGCAGCTTGCGAAACCTACATCCTTTCGAGTATGTTCCGATGAGCTTTGAATCTCGATGGTACCAGCGTGAAGCGGTAAACGCCATTTTCGAGTATTACACGGCTGGCAATACTGGCAATCCAATTGAAGCCTTGCCTACAGGAACAGGTAAGTCGGTTGTAATTGCAATCTTTGTTAAGGAAGCCTTGCAGCATTACCCAGGCACAAGGGTTTTGATGCTTACGCACCGCGAAGAACTGATTAAGCAGAACGCCGCGAAACTGGTTTCCAATTGGCCTACAGCGCCTATCGGTATTTACTCAGACGGTGTTGGCCGTAAGGAAACAGGCCGACCAATTACATTTGCAGGTATTCAATCTGTGGCCAAAAAGCCTAACCTGTTTTTCCCGGTTGACATTGTGCTTATTGATGAATGCCATTTGGTATCTCAAAAAGAAACCACAATGTACCGCACCTTTCTTGAACAAGGGTTGGCGCTTAATCCTTACATGAAAGTGATTGGATTCACAGCCACACCTTACCGTCACGGTCTTGGTGATTTGACCCTTGGTGGAATCTTTACCGACCGCTGCTATGATCTGACTGGAAAAGACGATTTCAACAGGCTGCTTTCGGAAGGCTACCTTTGCCGCTTGATCCCTAAGCAAACCAACACCGAGCTTTCGGCAGAAGGCGTTACCATTCGCGGTGGTGAGTATTCCGAAAAGGAATTGCAAGCCGCTGTTGATCGCTCAGACATTACCGCAGCCGCCGTGCGTGAATTGGTTACGTTAGGCCAAGACAGAAACCATTGGCTTTTGTTCTCGTCTGGAATCAAGCACGCAGAACACATTGCTGACGAGTTGAAGCGGTACAACATTTCTTGTGCTGTGGTCACAGGCAACATGAAGAACCGAGACGTGGTCTTGGCTGACTTCATGGACGGCAAATACCGTGCTGTCGTAAACAACAACGTATTGACCACAGGGTTTGACTATCCAGAGATTGACTTGCTTGGCATTTTACGGCCAACAAGATCGGCTTCCTTGTGGGTGCAAATGCTTGGCCGTGGCACCAGACCGTTCCCCGGCAAGGCTAACTGTCTTGTCTTGGACTTCGCCAGGAACACTCAGCGCCTGGGACCGATCAACGACCCTGTCTTGCCATCAATGAAGGCCAAGAAGAAGGACGAGCCTGGAGCTTGCCCTGTCAAGGTCTGCCCTACCTGCATGGCCTACAACCACACCAGGGCGTCAATCTGTTCATCTTGTGGGGCTGAGTTCCCGCCAAGCCAGAACGACCTACGGCAGGTGGCCAGCGAAGCTCAGTTGATCGCGGGACCGCCCGAAGGTCCGATTGTCGAAGTCTTCGATGTCAACCAGATACTTTATTCTGTCCATCGAAAAAGAGATAAGCCGCCAAGCCTAAGAGTTGACTATGTTTGCTGCAATGGCTTCCGCACCTTCTCTGAGTACGTCTGTGTCGCGCACGAAGGCTTTGCAAAAGTCAACGCAAAGCGTTGGTGGCAAAGACGTACACAGGTTGAGTTTCCAAGCTCTGCTGAAATGGCAACCACAGCAACGCCTTACCTTGCAACACCTGTCAGAATTAAGGTTCATGTCAACCTTGACAAGCCGAGGGTTATAGACTATGAGTTTGCCTAACATTTCTGATGCTTGCAGAACAGAGTCTTACGAGCAATACACGGCGCAAGTAAAACTTGTAAAAGAGCACGGCTGGCGATGTTGCTCAAACTGCTTGTCAGTTCGCAACGATTCAATCTGCAAAGAAAACGGACTTCAAATTCCCGTATCTGTAGCTGTAATTGGCTGTAGTAAATGGGACAACTTACCGTTCTGAGGGCTAACATGAAACTTACAGAAGTGATGCACTTTCTATCTCCTGCGATTGATAAGCGCAACAAGCTGAATCCAGTTCTGGAGCACGTTCGGATTACCCAGGGCTATGCTATTGCCTATGATGGTGTTTTGGCTATGGCCGCGCCTGTAGGAATCCCTTTAACTTGCACGCCAAATGGCACATTGCTTGAGCAAGGTGTTAAGCGGTTTGGCGATGAGTTTGCAGCAACACAGTTAACAAATGGGGATTTGTTCTTCCAGGGAAAAGGCTTCTCGGTTACAATCCCTTGCACAACGGATGAGTTTCCAATGCCTGACTTTAGCGGCCAGCCTGTAATGGGTGGTGTTGGACTAGTAAACAACTTGAAGAAGTTGCTTCCTTTCACAACCGTTGATGATAACTTTCCTTGGCAAGCGTCAATTCTGGTAAGACAAGGAAAGATGTACGCAAGCTGTGGCCACACTGCTGCGTTCTGTTCCATTGCTTTAGATCCTTCAATCGAAATGCAAATTCCTTTGGAAGCTGCGGAAGCGATTGTTGCAATTGGTGAAGACCCTGACTACCTAGCCATTCGTGAAGATCGCTTCATTGCCGTTTTTAGCGGTGGTAGGTATTTGTCCTGCCCACCGATTTACACCAAATGGGAATCAGTTGCAAAGATTGGCAAGTCTGCCAATTTACCTGACGGAATCTTGCCAGGGTTTTTCAAAGCTGTCAAGGACATAAAACCTTTCGGCAAAGTTGGGCAAGAAAAGACAACCTTCTACATAAGGGATGGATACGTCTGTTCATCCTCAGACAATCGAGGGGCCAAGGCCGATGTTGAAGGCTTGGTTGGAAACTGGTATTGGCTTTACGCTTCTGTCAAACTAATTGAAGCAAATGCAACAGCCTTGAGATTTGAAAATGGTTATGTCTCTTGGGCAGGTGATGGAATTGAAGGCCGTGCACGTCTTGGAAAGATTGCATAATGGACTTGTTTGATACGGCGCTAAAAGTTGATCCCAGGGATCTTAAAAGGAAGCCAGCGAAGAAAGCCTTTGCTGGTTTTCCTTCATTGCAAAAGCTGGATAGAGCTTTGTCCGTTGTTGAATACATGACTGACGAAGAACTTTTGCAAACGCCGTATGGTAGTACTTTCGTGTTCGACGTAGAGTGTTACCAGAACTTCTTTTACGTTGCTTTCAAATGCGCTAAAACTGGCAAGATTGTTGAGTTTGAGCAGTCAGACTATTGCACCTTGAACATTGACAAACTGCACTGGATTCTAAACAGAGCTTGTCTGGTCAGCTTCAACGGCATTAAGTACGATATGCCAATCATTCAATTGGCTTTGAAAGGTGCAACCTGCCAGCAGCTTAAAGAAGCGTCTGACTTCATAATCAAAGAAGGTCAAACTTTGTTGGCGTTCAAGCACAAGTACAAGGTTGAAATTCCAAACCTTAATCACATTGACTTGATTGAAGTTGCACCTTTGGATGGTTCTTTGAAGCTGTATGCCGGAAGACTTCACTGCAAACGAATGCAGGATCTTCCCATAGAACCAGACGCTTTCTTGTCTTACGAAGATCAGATTGGCATTAAGAATTATTGCTGCAATGACTTGTCCAACACCGAGCTTTTGAAGGATGAGTTATATCCAGAAATAAAGCTGCGTAGCGAAATGAGTACGACTTACAACGTGGATCTTAGGTCCAAGTCGGATGCTCAGTTGGCCGAGACTGTTATTTGCAGCGAATTGCAAAAGGTGTTGGGCAGGTACCCAAGCAAATCGGCTTTGGCAGAAGACGCTATTCTGCAATACAAAGTTCCTGAGTTTGTAAAGTTCCGTTCACAAGAACTGAATAAGATTTTGCAAACTATTGCAAACGCAAGATTTGAACTAGACAAGAACGGTTCGCCAATAATGCCAGCCGAGCTTGACGACTTATCTGTTAAGCTCGGCAATAGTGTTTACAAGCTGGGAATGGGTGGGCTGCACTCAACCGAAAGTTGTGTTTCTCATGTGGCCACAGATGAGATTATTGTTGTTGATAATGACGTTGTCTCGTATTATCCAATCACAATTCTTAATCAGAAGCTATGTCCATCTCACCTTGGGGAAGCCTTCCTTCGGGTTTATGAAACCATTGTACAAACGCGAATCCAAGCCAAGAAGACTGATAAGAAGAAAGCTAACTCGCTAAAGATTGTTATTAACGGTAGCTTCGGCAAGTTCGGAAACAAATACTCAAGACTGTACGCACCAGACTTGATGCTGCAAGTTACAATCACTGGTCAGCTTTGCTTGCTTATGCTTATCGAAATGCTGACTGACATTGGAATTGATGTTGTTAGCGGAAACACTGACGGTATCATTTCCAAGTATCACAAGTCCAGGCATGAAGAAGTTAGAGCGGTTATTGCCGAGTGGGAAAACCAGACCTGCTTTAAGACGGAAGAAAGCCGTTACAAAGCTGTCTACAGCCGAGACGTAAACTCCTACATCGCAATCAAGGTTGAAGGCGGTGACAAAGACGCTAGATTCCTTGACGAACAACTTGGCTGCAAGACCAAAGGCACGTTCTCTGAAAGGGGATCGGCCCTTAACTCTATCTTGTCCAAGAATCCTGAAACATTGGTTTGCGTTGATGCAGTCTTGCAATTCATTGTCAACGGTAAGCCTGTGGATCAGACTATCAAGGAATGCACCGACATCCACCGCTTCGTCTCGGTCAAGAACGTCAAGGGAGGTGGCCACAAGGACGGCGTTTACCTGGGGAAGGTCGTGCGCTGGTACTACGCCAAGGGTGAGCCTGGGTGCATCTCCTACGTCCTGTCAGGCAACAAGGTGCCGACCAGTGACGGTGCCAAGCCCTTGATGGACTTGCCAGACACCTTGCCGGAAGACCTTGACTATGACTGGTACATAGAAAAAGCAGTCGAATTGTTATTCGACTGCGGATACTATCAAAGACCTAAAGCTAAGAAGCTATCTCTGTTTTAATGGTCTACGTCAAAGCTGACCAAACTAACTGTTGATGAATCAAACCAACCGTTGTCAGCAATTACAGCGCCCTTGACTCTATAGTCACTACCGCTTGCCGAATCCTCACTGGTTATAGGGTACAAAATTGAGAACTTCTTGCCTGTAAGGTAAGATTGTGTTGCTTTTGCAACCCATATAATTCCGTCAACTTGGTTAGTGCCAAACTTTATCAAAGGATGCCAATAACCGCTATCCGGATCTTCCGGATTGTAGATAAACAAAGTGTTGCTCTGCAATTCGCCAGGATTCATCAAAGCAGAGTCACCACCAGATGTTTTTACATCCGCCATGCAACCGGGACCGTAAACAGGGTGATTACCTTCTGAATCCAACGGAGCGCCACCATAAGAAATTGGCAGGTACTGAATATCAATATCTGACAACTCAACTCTACCAACAGATTTGTTAGTAGACACCGAACAGGTTTCAGTGCTTACAATTTTGTTCCAAGGTTTAGGTGTAAATGTTGCAGGATCGTAACCGGATATATAAGTTTCCATGTGAATGTTGTATACAGTTCCAGGAACTTGATAAGCCGGATCTTTCCAGGTTAGCGTTCTATGCCTGGAAACCGAGTTATCTATAACAAGCTGAGGATCTTGGACAATGTTGAAACTTTCGGCAGATTTGGCGCTTTCAATAATAAGCACAATTGATGCTGTTTGAGAAGTTGAAGACTCAAATACTGCTCTAATCTCAACATCAAAAGACAGACTTGTCATGCTTGTTGAAATTTTACCAAAGTCTATTTTGAACTGAGCTTTTGTGTATTTGAAACTTGACGCATTTGAAACGTACCAAGGCGATGCTGTGAAAGGGGTGAATCTTTCAACAACTCTAACCTCGTAATGCTTAACCCCTAAAACACCATCCCAGCTTACAACAACCCCATTGTTATCGAAATCGTAACTGATTGAGTTGGTTTTAATCTCAGTCGAGCTTATTGGCCGTACAAGATCCAAGCAGGTTAGGTATCCAACACCAGCAACAGCCCCGTTGAAAACGTCAACTTGCAAATAAATATCAGTAGCGGCTTCTAAAGCCAACTCGACAAAAGTTTCAATACCTTCCCAAAGCAGTGTTTTAGGGCCTGCTTGTGACGGTCTTTTAGATACTTGGTATTTGGTAGCTCCGTAAACACTACCCCAAACAAGCCTTGTATAAGGCAAACCCTCGTCGGTTTTTGGGGTTTTTACAGAACTGACTTCAACCCAACTTATTTGCGGAATTTCCCCAATAGGATCTAGTTGGGCGTATTCATCTTCTGGAGGTTCGTTGTTATCAAACTCATACACCTTAGCGTTGTAAT
This sequence comes from Alphaproteobacteria bacterium, assembly GCA_016722515.1. Taxonomy (NCBI): domain Bacteria; kingdom Pseudomonadati; phylum Pseudomonadota; class Alphaproteobacteria; species Alphaproteobacteria bacterium. The sequence continues at coordinate 12,277 of JADKJE010000007.1, read as the reverse complement.
TGCTTGCGCTTATTTCAATAACACCATCGTCGGAAGGCGTTACGCTTTCAATTTGAATCTTTGTGTCTTTGGGAGCATCCAAATTCCCAGGCCAGCACACAAAATGAACAGGCTCTTTGTTGGTTCTTGAAAAATCAATACCAAAATCGGCAGAGGTTTCGAGCTTAACAACATTGCACAATCCGTTAGAATCAAATCCAGATGCGCTCGAAATGTTGAAAGGTCCACACACCGAACCATCGTCTCTTCTAAAAACCATTTTAGCTATGACAGAACCTGTGGCCACAGAAACGTATCTCGACAGTGTTACAAACCCATCTACGAAATTAACAACGTATCCGGAGTAGCCCATACCAAGCATTTCTGACGACAGAATTGCGACAGATCCTATGCTTGGTATATACCCTTCCATTCCTGTTTTGAATTTGAAAGTGTCTCTAACAAGTTGCAGCCTTCTCATTTTGTTGGCAGCTTCTCGCCAAGCTGTTGTTTTGTTTACTCCAACAATTGACACTTTTTGAACATTGTTGCTTGGAGAATTTTCCGGTGTGAAAATTACAGTGTTTTGTTGACCAGTTTCTGTCTCAACGTAGCTTGCTTCAATGCAATCCGGCTCTACCGGATCAAACATTTCAGAAGACCATGAGAAAGAGCCTTCCAAAATGTTCTCGCAAGAAAACATTGCTTCTGCCGGACCTTTGCAGGAATCTCTAACCAATGTCAGCCTGGAGCCGTTGTAGGCCATTGAACATCTACCTGCCGCTGTTATTACTTTGCAAACATCTTCAACGGTGGAGTTCTGATTAAACACGTTGTCAAACGTCAAACCAGATCTGCTAAACTCTTGATCTAGTTCCATTAACGTTTCAATGTCTAAAAACGAATCGTCAAGACCTCCGCCGTAAACCTTGTTAATCAAAGCGTCTCTAAACGCCCAAGGCATAGACCGTGTCGGCTGCACCACAATTAACTTGTTAGATCCAGAATAGGACACAACTTCAAGTTTTCTTGTAGCAATTACATTAACCTTATCATCAATGTCTTTTTCCAAACTTCCAATTAAGAAGTAGTTTACAATAAGCAATGTTTTGTCAGCATAACCGATTGGTGTTTTCGGATTGAAAAAAGATCTAATTTCCAGTATTTTGAAAGTTTGACCTGTTGCGGTATTTTCAATCTTCAATTTGTAACGTTTGGTGCTATCACCAACAACAAAAGAAAACGTATGTCTATGTGCAGGAGGATTTGATTCTGCGTAACTGGGGGTTCCGTCAATGTAAACATGATAAGGTCTGTGTAGAACTTGCAACAAAGGATCTTCTGATATGATAGAGCCTGAATTTATGTCTACTTCCCACAGTAATACAGCAATTGTAAACTCTCCGTCTGTTGGAAATTCTACATCAATTTCAAACCTGTTTGAAGCGACTCCTGCCGGAGTCATTAAAAACAAATCTGTAGAACTTGAACTTGTTATGGAAATCTCTTTGAAATCCGGTTGAACGTAAACAATATGAGCTAAGGATTTTGAAGATTCTCCAGGCGGTACAATTTCATAAGTAACACCTCTAAAAGTTTCAATAGGGGTATCGCCAATCTTGACACAATGGATGTCATAAGCACCTTGACCAATGCAGAAAATTTGGGTGTAGTTTAAGTTCTTTACAAAACCTGTACCGTCCCAACCGTGCAACCTATCATCCTTAAAAGTTCTGTAAGGGCGAGTTATGTAGCTTGGCCACATTCTGTTTCTGCCGTAACCAACTTCAACAGGGTTGTTCAAGTTTGCTCTATTTGACTTGCCGTCAATGGAGAAAAACGGACTCGCTTCGGCTTGACCCTGGCCAGCCCTAAAAGCCTGCATAGCTTTGCGAGCTTTGTAGACACCATAGGCTGTGAAGGCTACGCTGCCTACAAGCATTACAACATTAGCAACCAAAAGAACAGTCGCCAAAGGTGCCCCAACGACAGGGGTAATTTCAACAACAGAGTTGTCAGACAGTTTGGTGTTCCAATCTTTACGCAAAACTGGAACCGTATCAACTCTAACTACCGTAGGGTGTTGAAACTCAGAACCTTGCATAAAAGGTTTTAATACATCCTGTAAACTCTGTTCACAAAAACAAACTTCGCTGACAACGTAGTTCTTAAAAGGATTTGTCTTGTATTTTACCGTTATCACAAAGCACCCCACTTGTAATACTCAAAACAATCAAAGCCCAACATTCCAAGCCTGTCAAACCTGTGGCCACAGACACCGCCATGCTCTATGCAATGGTACACTGTTCCGGTCGGGTGGTAGACTCCAACATGGTTGAAGTGGCCTTTGGTGCCAAGCAGGATGATGCTGTAGGCGGTCTTGTTCGGAAGCTGCTGAAAGCTCTTGGCAAGCTCCTGGATCTGCCCAGGCCGCGCCTGCTGGTCGAAGAACGGGGCTTCTGGAGCGTCGAGCAACCCTAGTGCGTAGCGAACGAAGCCCCAGCAGTCAAACCCCCTCAAATCCTTCCCCAGGGCTACCCAGCGGGTGCCCAAGGCAGCTTCTACCCTACCATCCACGCAAGCCGGGGAACAGTCGCACGGTGTAAGATTCATTTGGAAATCTTTTGTTAGCAATGTTTGGAAACAGACACTGAACATCAACTTGCGCTAATCCAAAATTAACAGGCCCGATGTGAAAAATCATAGGAGTTGGCAGTTGGTATTGTGGATCTTGGTTTGTGGTTAATAAAAACGGCCTAAACTTGACAACAACTGGAGATTTATCAACCAACGCAGATCTTAGATAGTTACTAACCAATTGGTCTGGATTTGCAATACTAATCTTCATAACAGGCAGTGTGTCTTTTGCCTTACTAGGAAGATTTACTTTGAAAGGTATTGGCAAAAACGTAACTGTAGAACCTGTTTCCAAAGCTGCTGAAAAAGGTGTGTAGTTGTTTGTTATGAAAATGCTAGGTTGACCAGATCTGGAAACTTCAAGAGTGTCCAAAACTACCGTGTCAACAGGTGCTACGGCGTAGGCTTCTCTCAAGGCTTCCGATTCTAAATCCATTGCAAAATCCTATCGCTGCTATGGTACGTAATTGGGAATAAGCCACTCTGTGTCAGACAGGCATTGGAGCGTGACCGGACGCATACCGCCAAGCGAGAAACCGGAAGCGTTATCCCAGATTCCGCTCGTTCCGTAAAGCGTCACGCCAGCGGGGATCACTATCAGCAGCGTCGATGCAGATACGAGCGTGTAGGATCGGCCAGGGATGCCGCCAGAAAGCGTCGCAACGACATCGCCATTCGCGTGCTTGATGAGCGACGCCGTGATCCCGGTGAAGTTGTACGCTGTCGATTTCGTGATGAGTGCCGGAGCCTCCGCCGCTCCAATCGTTGCGCGCATTTCGGGGGCCGTCGTGTCATTGAGCAAGTCGCGCCCAAGCGTCGAAATCGGAAGCGCCTCACGATCCCAGAAGATCCTCCACGCCGCCCAGACGCCGGAGGACGGCATCATGCGGTAGGCGGCAAACTCGGGCACGGTCAACAGTTGCGTCAAATATCCAGCAGCACCGCGCCCCTGTATCAGGAAGCCCCTGCCGCCCGATGCCAAGATGTTGGCCGGGGAATTCGTGGCGCTTGTCGCGTTGATCTCAGCAGCGCACGGAAGCTCGCCGTTGACGCTATCGAATGCAACTATGCCTGAAAGTTGGATTAGTGGCAGTTTGCCCAATAATGCAGAGTCTAACTCGGTAACCTGAGACGTTGTGTGCGTGTGCGATGTAGCAGCCGCGCCAAGATCTGCTAAAGAGGGTTTCTTATGCCGATGATCGGCGCGGGAATAATCGTCACCGCTACCAGAACTTGCAGTTCCGAGATCTTGCGGCATCTCGCTCGAAGGCGCTGGCAAATCAATATCTCTTGCAAAACCCTCAGCGTCTAAAGCCGCAAATACTTGATCCGGCCCAACAGATTCGGTAATTCCACCAAGTTTATCCTGAGCAAAACCCCGTTAAAGATTGAAGCTAAAGGATACTCGTAAAGTCTTTTCAAGATAGGATCAGCCATTTGAAACACCTTCCATTACAGATCCGTTGTCACCAGCCAGCCAAGCCCCCATCGTTTCCAATCATTATGGATACTGTTGTAAAACTAGTACGGAAAGGTTGCAAAACCAAGTTTGCTGACGCTTTTCCAAACCAACCGTCAAAAGTAAATGTTGGGGGAGCTAAGAACTTACCGACATAAAAACCGGAAGCTGTTGCTGGAATACCGTTAATCAATCCCAAATCTAAATTGTCAGCCGATAGCTTGAAAGGCAAAGCTCCGCAACAACAAGCTCTACTCCACCAAACCAACAACCTAAAGATTCTGGAAATGTCAGAAGGTTTTGTACTAACTGTGCAATATGAAAAAACATCTTTGCCAAGATTTGACCTGGACAACAGAAAGTTGTCACTTGCTTCAATTACATCGGAAGAAAACCTATCAAACTTAGAACCTATCTGCAAAGGAAACTCATCTTGTGGCCACAGAGGATTGATTGGGTCTAGCTCGTCAGTGGAAAAGATAAAGGCTTCTTGCGGCAAGAATCCTTCAAAGTCAAAAGAAACTGACCAAGTGTTTTCGTCTAAAGAACAACGCACTCTGCTAGACGGCCAACCAGACCAAATGTTTCCGCCAATTGTGAAATACAAAGAGTTTTGTTGTGGTGATAACTTCTTCCAATTGGAGTCGTAAAACTCTGCAAAGACTGAGTATTCTTGCAGCGTAAAAATGAACTTCAAAGATGAGGAAATGTAACAACGGTCGTTTTGCAAAGACCTTGTTCTAGTAACCCTAGTTCTTCCAGACTGGAATGTAGTTGTATTTCCAGTCAGTTTTGGGTTTACGTTAAAGCCGTTTGCGGTTGGCAAAGGCAATGATAATGGCCAAGCTATTGTAGCCATTATCCACCCTGCCTTGTCAAGTTGAATGTGTCTTTCAAAGCGGATGAAAATTCACCGCGACCAGAACGAAGACCTGTAGCCATTTGGGATTCGGCACGTTTAGCTACTTCACCAACAAATACATCAATAGACTTACCGTCACTGCTTTGCTTTACATTAACATTATCGTTTCCGTAGTTGTAGATGTTTACGGTTGGCTTGGCACCAAACATCGCCGCTGTATCGGCGCGGCTTGTAACTCTGGCAGGACCAGAAACAAGCTCAGGACCAACTTCACCAACAAGACCGACTTGTCCGGCTGGAATGAACCCACCCTTGTCATAGGGCACCTGCATAGTTGATCTCGGCAATGTTTGTGACCACAGATCCAGCAGCAGCGGCTACAGCGGCCATTGCAGCGAGGTTGGCCGGGAAAGGTCCACTAGCAGCGGCGTTGGCAATGGCTAGATTCAGCTTGATGGCGGATTCAGCCAGGGCGAAGCCTTTAGCGATCATGAACATGGTTAGGTAAGAACCTTGCATATCATTCTGACGCTTCTCGTCAAGGGCTTCCAAGGCTTCATCACGGCGGCGCTGTTGGGCAACCCGCGCATCACCTTCAAGACCGTTAAGAGACAGGCGCTTTTCAATGTTCGTCTTCTGCGTGTTGTACTCATAGTCGGAGCGCATTTTCATGGCTCCGGCAATATCACCGAACAAGGACTGTCCAGCAGAAGTCACAGCAGTTGCAGACTTAGCAAGCATTTCAGCTTGATCGCGCAAGTACTGATCGTTCAACGCTTTCATCACTCGGTTGCGTTCTTCACCAGTGCGGAAAGTTGCATCAACAATCGCTTGTCTTTGCTTCTCGTATTCCATTTGGAGTTTGTCAAACTCAGGTGCGTATTTCATCGACAAATCTTTACCAGCGTCTACGGACTTTTGCCAAGCGTCAGCTTGCTCCTGAATACGCTTGTCGTCAGCATCGCGCATTGTCTTGGTTCTAGACTTGGTCTGGTCAAACTCACTATCTACACCACCAGGATTTGCAACGCTATAAGCAGCGTAGGAAATGCCAGTTGCGTTTGTAAAGGTTTCGTCGGCAAACTTCTGCTCTGCTTGGATTGTCTTCTCAATCTCTTCTTTAATCTTCTCCTGCTTTTCAAGTTCCTCTTGCTTGTGCTTCAAAAGCAGCAATTGAAGTTGCAACTTCTTCTGAGAAGCAAGACCGGCCTTTTCTTCCTTGGTCTTAGCTTCATCAATCTTATAGTTATATTCGACAATTGTAATCAACCGCTGCTTTTCGTACTCGGAAATATCTCTAAGCTGGATCTTCAACTTCTCGTTTTCGAGAAGTTGATAGACCCCATCAACTTAGCAATTTCTTCATCCTTCTTACGCTTGGCTTCCAAATCAGCAAGCTGCTTGGCTTCATTATAAGCCGCCAAAGACATTCTTGATTGGGAGTTGCTATCTGTAGAATATCCGCTCATAACGGACTTGGTATCAATTCCGTACTTAGCAGCTCTCTTGATTAACTCAGCGTTATCAAGATTATCCATCGAGTTTCCAATAATTCCACCGCTAGAAGACGCAGCGTCTTTAACCCCATTGATCGCGTCTGTTAGAGTTTCAAGAACCGATGTCCAAGTTTCAATACCAGACTTTACAGCAGAGTCAGGCACCAGCGCAGCTTTCAACCTGCTCATTGCTGTAGCAGCATTCTCCTGAGCCGATTCCAAAGTCTGACTTGCTTGCGGCAGCTTTTCAAACTGTGTTACAATCTTCGCAAGGAACTCTTCGGCGTTTACACCAGCTTTGCGGATACCTTCGGCGGTAGTAGTACCAAACGCATCGCGCATGGCAACGGTAAGGCGAGGTAAAGAGTTACGCATGATACGCAAGTCTTCTTCGAGGAACCTTACCCTTAAGAAAGCATTTGGGTAATCTGGTAATTGACTCGCTGGAACTCAGTAGCACCACCCCCACGCAACCGCATTTGAAACAGCGGCGATAACCTTTTGCGCTTTAGCACCTTCCATATTCAAGGCACGGAATTGGATGTAGGTTTGTTCCGCTTCCTTCAAGCCAATACCAGGACGTTTGGCAAGCTCGTAAAGATCGTCTGTAGCCTGAGCAGCCTTTGTAGATCCTTCCCCAATGTCGGTAAGCGCAACCTTGAACTTCTCCCAAACAGTTGCTTCGGCTACAAGATCTGTGGCCACATTCTTGACAGCGTAGGCAGCAGCAAGTCCAGCAGCGGCATACGGATTGACTGAGGCAATTCCACCAACCGAGAAGCCTTGACCAGCTACAGCACCAACACCAACCCTAAAGCCGCGATTCTGAGCAGCTTGGCTTCAAAGCAGCGTCACGCTGTTGCAATCTTAGAGCTTGTTTGCTTGAGCGTCTTCTGGTTGCGATAAAATGCTTTTACATGAGCATCTTGCTGCTCGTGTAATCTTGCTAATTCTAACAGACTCGGCGGCGTTAGCACCTTTAAAGCAAGCTGGTCGGCTACGCAGTTTCTTATACAGTTGAACGCATGGGAATCTCTTGGCCCCCATACCTGTCACGACCTGCAAAATCTTTTGGAATAAGCTACTTTCTCCTTTTGTTGATTTTTGCCAAGTTCTGAAATCAGCATCTTCAACGAACTTTTATTTCAGCAAGTTTGTTTCGTGTGCTTTTGAAATCACTTGGTTGGCGATTCTGTTCTTCTCCTAGCCCTTTCGGCAATTCTTTTATCAACGGCGTCAAACCAATCTCTCGCTAGGTTTGTTTGGTGTTGTAAAAATTTGCTGAGACGTTTCAATCTCTTTTACATTTCTTAGACTTTATTTTACATCATCAAGGTTCTTGATAACTTGAGCTTCACCAGTTGATTTGGTTTCAATTGTAAGCCCAAGATTCTCGCTCATTTTGTCAAGTCCTTAGTGCGTGGTACGTTGTATCCAGGCGCATTAAAATGTCAACTTCCCAAGGGTTCAAGGCTATCTGCATCAATTCTGACCAAACCTTAACTTTGCTATACGTTAACGGATCTTTCATGTGTAACGCTTGCGCCCAATGAACTAAGTGCAACTCTTTTGGGTACACTTCGAAGTCTCGATTCTGGTTTCGCAATTTGCAATCCCAGCTTTTCAATTGTCTTCTTCGCTTGACTGTCGCTCTCCCGGAGTGTAGAGCTCCCCTTTTACAGGGAGTTTGCAGCACACAACGCCTTGTAAAAAACAAAGAGTTGCGTTACTCCTCGACTGGAAAAAACGAGTTGTCAACCATCGCTTCGTCCAGCTTGTCGAGCGGGTAAGGGCGCATTGCTCAAAAGCTCAACAGCAGCTTCCTGGGTGAAAGGTTCTTCCAGCGACCAGGACTTGATTGCAGAAGCGGTCAGCTTAATGCCTTCAAGTTCGGAGTCAAGATTCCTTCTTTTCACCAGCAGCCGCCGCAAACTTGCGGTCGCGGTAAGCAGCCTGAGCCTTGCGGAAAGCTGCGGAGTCGCGACCCGCAGGAATGACAAATTCTGTCGTGTCGGTGCCGTTTGGAAGGGAAGGAAAACCTTGATCCCCTCTTCGTGCTTTTGGCGCGAGAAAAATTTATAAACCCTCATGTTGTCGGTTCGCCTGCGTTTTTGCACCGCCGCCTGTGGTCGCATCATAGATGGCCTGGAACGGCATGTTGATGGTGATGGGGCCATCGTCTTTGCGGGAACACGCCAACCGTGTAACGAGTGTTTGGCAGATCCAACGTGAAGGTGTCACTACCGTTGGAAAGCTGAATGGAAAGCGAGCTTGCAGAATCAAAGGAACTTGTCAAGCATCGCAGCCGACTCGTAATAACAAGTGATATTGCGGAAGCCGGAAATTTTCCCTGCAAAAGAAGGACCGCAAGGTATCCTTGGAACCAATCACGAAACGACGATCCATCTTGTTATCGAACTTGATGTTGGCTTCCGTAATAACAATGACAGAACCGCCTTCTTGCACAACACCGGTGAACGAATCCATTGGCGAAGTTGTGGTTGCGGGTGTCAGCGTTGAAGTTGCAGGAGCCGTAGCGCCAGGAACATAAGTCTTGGCGATGGTGTCAAACGACACGGATTGCAATTCCACTGGTGGGGATTTTTAGATCGCAAATTGCGAATTCAATTCCTTTAATCGAGTGGTAAGGCTTGTTTCCAGCACCCAAATCAGCGAAATAGCGCAGCATGAGAAAATGACTTACGGACAGAGCCGTTAACAAGTTCGCCAGATGCTCCAGTCGCTTCGAAAACAGCGGCCATGAATGTCTCGAAACCAACATCGTTCAAGACTTCCATTCCGACGAACCGCCGCACTTGTTTTGCGCCATACGCAAATCAGTTCACGTTTCGGTCAGAACGAATTTCCGCGCTCGAATGGTGTCGCCTGTCAAACCAATGTCGAAATCGGTATGGCGACAGCAATCATCGTTGGACTTGCGATTTCTGCCGTAAGTCCCTTCTTCGATGTAATAAGGCGGCGTGTGTTGCTCATTTGCCATGACTAGGCTCCTCGTTGGATGAAGCTCTGTAGGGGGATGGTTATATCTGTTCTCCAGAAGCCGTCAACCACCCGCCATCCACCGCCCCAATGGAAAGGACTGTAACCTCTTGACCTTCAAAGGGGTAAGACGGGAACCAGCAGGTAGAGGCAGCCCTGAAAGCGTCTATGGCCTGTAACCCCTGGGAAGTTCCTTGATCGAGCGAGAACTTGTTCGGATGTTGACCAAGAGCACGCCAGTAACGGTCTTTGGTCCACCGCTTCCCAATGTGGCCACAGAAGGCGGTCTAAGCGAGAACAGCATTGCGCCCATTTCTCGTTGACTCGGGTGATGGCATATTTTCAGCAATGATGTTCGCAGCCAAGATTGAAATTGGGCTTCCTTGACCAGATGGTAAATGCGGAAGTTGCAAGAGCTTCGCGAATCTTTTTGTAGCTCATTCTGTTCTCCCACCACCTGTAGTCAGCTTTACAAGGTCCCGCTTTTCCTGCGATAACTTCCACGAACCATTCCCATGGGTGCTTGATTGCTTGCCCAACCGTCAAACTCAACACCCCTTCTGCGTGACGTTCTCTGTTAGTCGCAAACAAGAGAGCCTTCGCTAGGCCAACGCTCGACAGCAGCTTTCAATTCGGCTTTAGGCTCTGCCGTCTTTACAGGTTATACGGAGTGCTTGAGTCTGCGGAAGGTGCTCCAACCTCCTATGCCAAAGGCCTTTCAAAGCACCTGTAAGGTGTGGCGTCTTATCAATAATTTCACCATTGTGTCAAGCGTCACTTGTTGCGAATCCTTTTCGCATAAGCAAGCCTGTTTTGAACAGCAGCGTCAGGTGCTGCTCGAACGTGGACATTACACACGCCCCTAAAAGCATACTGCAAAGATGTTCAAACCAGCCGAGCAACGTGTTTTGATTTGAACAATGGTGCCTATAGTCCCTTCAACTTCCATCACATCATCGTAGTGCAATTCGACATCACCGCCAAACATAATGCCAACATCAACCTTCGTTGTCGATGCGTTGCCGATAATTCTAAAGTCTGAGATCAAACGGCTAAAGTCCGTAATCTTTTAAACCTTTGCGTGTGATGGTTGTTGTAGATCCTAATAAGCTCACCTTTGAGAGGATCATAAACAAACGGCCCTTGCGTTATTGCAACGTCCATTCCGAACTCAACAATCTTGTGCAATTGCAATCTGGTGGCATCGGAATGAACTTCGTGCATTACGCACGCACCTCCAAAATGATACAATTGCATGTATTGTTCCTCTTCCAACAAATCATCAATCTTGGGAAGCTAATATCGCCAGATCCCTTGTAGCTGTCGGCATACTTCAAGTAGATTTGAATCAATCTTGGATGCCAAATACTTACATTGGCTCAGCTTGGCTGCTGTCAAAGGACCGTTCATGCTTTCCAAAGCCAGAGCATTTGAGCAGTCTTCAACTTTGCAGGAATCCGGTCAGGAAACGGCAGTTCCTTCTTTGTCTGTAATCAGACGTGGAAATAAGCCCTTGAATCCCCAACTTCAATTTCACCCAAAAGCGTTTCCGCTCGATGAAATCACGACCTTTGAAAACAAGGGTTCCAGATCGGCAAGTGGTCGGGATGCGGAACACCCTCGATCCGTAACGGGTTTGGGAACGCGGCAGCAGACACGTAGCTGTCAGCCCACGCGAGCCCTGTACCGTCTTCGACCGTCAGAGCCATCTTGAGTCACGCCTTCCGCCGGGAAAGGGCGGGGCGGGTGTTCCACAGCCACAGGAGAGTGTTCTCGGCAGGATGCCGATGGAACCTTCCTTGGGAACTTGGACGGGCGCTGTCGGGTTGATGACAGGGCCTTGGCTTCCTCGGAAGGCTTAGGCTGCTTGGTCCACACCTTCTGGAATGAACTCGGGCTGACAGCAGTTGCCCAGGAGTGCTTAATGACAGCATCACCGTGCAAATGCCTGTTGACAAACTGGTTGGCGCCAAGTCTTCTCGGCAAAACATCCCCGTCTTCTGTCGGTGCTGGACCGTCGATGAACACAATTACAGATTCCTATTTTACCCCTCAAGTTTGATGGTTTTACCATGTGACTTTCAAATGGTCGAGTAGAATAGATTTCTTCACGGCGTTCATTGGTACTTCAAACAACATTAACACCGGAACGAACATCTACCGCAATCTGGCCGTAGGAATCTCGTTTTGTCACCCCAAAGAGTTGCGCCGTTGAAGGAAGACGGTATGCAATGTGACCACGAATGGCATAAAGCGGTGGGAGTGCCTCACTTCCATTCGCATTTGGGTGTTGATGTCAATTGCTTTTTGTTCTGACCAGCACCAAACGATTGCACTCCACGGTGTATGCCGGATTGGCAGTGATCTGCTGGACCAAGGTGCCGTTCCAGTACTCGTTGAAGGGTCAGGCGTGCGGTAGCTGCTGCGAAGGTGCAATCTGACCATAAACTCTTTACGCAAAATCATCCTCCGCCCCGGTGAAATCATAATCAACTTAGCAACGAGCCGGTTGTACGTTGCGAACGAGTTTCTACCGTAGCGCCCAGGAAGCGATACCCGGGTGGCTTCGTACAGGATCGAATCAGGCAATGATCCTAAAGGACGACACGCCAATCACTGCAACCTCAGTAAACAGTGCCTGTGATTCCAGTGACCACAATTCCGCTTACCTGTTAAGTATATTCGTCGAGAGCAATTACAGGAGTTCCGTTTTATTTGGAACTAAAGCAGAGGCCTAAGTTCATCTTAGCTCAGCAACCTCCGCAAAAGCTGAATTGTTGCAGTATGACCAGCAGACGCAACTCTAGCCCAGAAAATGAAAGGTCTGGTCGGATCAAGGTTGTC